>NZ_RZQI01000377.1:0-5520 GCF_003998335.1 Mesorhizobium sp. M7A.F.Ca.CA.002.05.1.1
GGCCTGGACGATGTCGAAGTGGTGTTCCTGTCGGCTTCCGAAATATCAGGGGAGATCGGCCAGGGCGCCGTCGATCTCGGCATCACCGGCGAGGACCTGGTGCGTGAAAACCTCGCCGACTGGGAGAGCCGCGCCGAAATCGTCGCCCGTCTCGGCTTCGGCAATGCCGATGTGGTGGTTGCCGTGCCGGACATCTGGCTCGACGTCGACACCATGGCCGATCTCGACGACGTCGCCGCCGATTTTCGCCAGCGCCATGGCCGGCGGCTGCGCATCGCCACCAAATACTGGCGGCTGACGCAGCAATTCTTCTCGCAGAAGCACGGCATCCAGGTCTATCGCATCGTCGAAAGCCTCGGCGCTACCGAAGGCGCGCCGGCGGCCGGTCTGGCCGATGTCATCGTCGACATCACAACCACCGGCTCGACGCTGCGCGCCAATCATCTCAAGGTGCTGGGCGATGGCCTCGTCCTGCGCTCGCAGGCCTGTCTGGTGGCGTCGAAGAAGACACGGGCGGCGGCCGATGAAGCGGTCCTGCGCGACATCGCGGCGAAGATGGCGGCTGCGGTCGGATAGGAATTATTTCCTTGACCGGTGAGGGCAGCTATGCTACATTTTTGCCCATGGTGCTGATTTGCGCCGGTGACCCGCCGCCCAGGCGGGTTTTTTCGTTTTGGCGCGCTTCGTCAGCCAACGCGAAGCTCCGAAGCATCGTTGACCGGATCGTTGCCCTTTCACGACCATCGGCGGGATTTCCTCCACTCCGGCAGGCTGATAGGCTCGGCTAATGCATGTCGCCCAAAGTGATCTCGGTTTTGGGAGAACGACATGCATAAAAACAAGGACCTAGAACGCGTCGCATGATTCTGTTTCAGCGCGACGCACTTAGTCCCGGGAGGAGAGAGCGATGCCGGTCAATCTCGACGAGCTGAAGAACGCCAGCAATCTGCGCGGACCCGGCGCGCGTGCTGGCGGTGTCTTCGTCGCACCCGTCGACAACAGGGCGCATGTCTCTGGCGAACGCAGCGTGCCGCTGCTCGACAAGACCATCCCCGCGCTGTTTTCCGACACCGTCAGCAAATACGGCACGCTCGACGCCGCTGTCTTCGTCGATCAGGACAAGCGCTTCACCTGGAGCGAACTGTCGGACACGGTGGACGCGCTGGCTGCCGGCTTCCTGGCACTGGGGTTGGCAAAGGGCGATCGCGTCGGCATCTGGTCGCCCAACCGCTGGGAATGGCTGGTGACGCAGTTCGCCACCGCCCGCATCGGCCTGATCCTGGTCAACATCAACCCCGCCTATCGGTTGACCGAGCTCGACTATGCGCTGAACAAGGTCGGCTGCAAGGCGCTGGTCACCGCTGCCAAGTTCAAGACGTCAGACTATCTCGGCATGATCGAGACGCTGGCGCCCGAGATCGCCAAGGCCACACCGGGCAAGCTCAAGGCGCAGAAACTGCCGGCGCTGAAGATCGTCATCCGCATGGGCGACGAGAATTCGCCCGGCATGTTCAATTTCGGCGACGTGCTGGCCATGGCCGGGCGTGACGAGCATGACAGCCTCGACCGCATCTCGGAGAAGCTGAAGCCGGGCGAGGCCATCAACATCCAGTTCACCTCAGGCACCACAGGAGCCCCCAAGGGCGCGACGCTGACCCACAACAACATCGTCAACAACGGCAATTTCGTCACTTCGGCGATCAAGCTGACCGTCGACGACCGGCTGTGCATACCGGTGCCGCTCTATCACTGCTTCGGCATGTCGATGGGCACGATGGGCTGCGTCACGAAGGGCGCCACGATGGTTTTCCCGGGCGAGGGCTTCGATGCCGGCGCGACGTTGAAGGCGGTGGCTCAGGAACGTTGCACCGGGCTCTACGGCGTGCCGACCATGTTCGTCGCCCTGCTGGATCATCCGGATTTTTCCGCCTTCGATCTCTCCAGCCTGCGCACCGGCATCATGGCCGGCTCGCCATGCCCGATCGAGGTGATGAAGAAGGTGGTGTCGCTGATGCATATGGAACAGGTGACCATCGCCTACGGCATGACCGAGACCAGCCCGGTGTCGTTCCAGAGCGGCGTCGACGACCCCTTGGAAAAGCGCGTCTCGACCGTCGGGCGCATTCACCCCCATGTCGAGGTCAAGGCGGTCGATGCCGATGGCGCTACCGTTGCGGTCGGCGTACCGGGCGAGCTTTGCACGCGCGGCTATTCGGTGATGAAGGGTTACTGGGACGACGACGACAAGACCCGCGAGGCGATCGACAGCGACGGCTGGATGCACACCGGCGACCTCGCCACCATAGACGCCGAGGGCTATTGCAACATCGTCGGCCGGGTCAAGGATATGGTTATCCGCGGCGGCGAGAACGTCCATCCCAGGGAGGTCGAGGAATTCCTCTACCGCCATCCAAAGGTCAAGGAGGTGCAGGTGTTCGGCATTCCCGACGCCAAATATGGCGAGGAGCTGTGCGCCTGGATCGTGCTCAAGCCCGGCCAGATCTCCACCGAGCAGGAGGTCAAGAACTTCTGCGCCGGCCAGATCGCCCATTACAAGATCCCCCGCCACATACGCTTCCGCACCGAATTGCCGATGACGGTGACCGGCAAGCCGCAGAAGTTCTTGATGCGCGAGGCGATGGTGGAGGAACTGGGGCTGGTGGCGCAGAAGACGGCGTGAACGGGTGAACGCTTCGATCTGTCGGTGCGCGAATGCAGCCACGGTTCGCAGCAGCGCGCAGGGGCTTGCATGAGCGGTTTCGGACGTTCGGTGACTTCGTATGCGATGCCCTTGGCCGCCTTGGTGATGGCTGTCGCCGTCAGAGCCGGCGGACTGTCGGCGGACGAAGGTTCGCTGAGCGCCAGGATACTCGTCGGAGCGCTTTCGAGTGCGATTATGTTCACCACCATTTTCGTGGTCCTCGACCACGCCGAGGCGGTGGCTCGGCGTGTAGGAGAGCCCTACGGCACATTGGTGCTGACTTTTGCCGTGACGGCAATCGAGGTGTCGATCATCGTTTCCATGATGCTGCATGGAGAGAACAACCCTACGCTTGCACGTGAGTCTGTCTTTTCAACAGTGATGATTGCATCCACCGGCGTCGTCGGCACCTGTCTCGCGCTTGGCGGCTGGCGTCATCGCAAGCAGGCAATTGTTCGACAAGGGACCAGCGCATATCTCGCGGTTCTGATCGCGCTGACCATCATGACGCTTATTCTGCCAACCTACACACAAGCTACGGGGCCGGGCACATTTTCGGCAGCTCAACTTGGCTTTGTGAGCGTGCTTTCGGTGCTGCTTTATGCAAGTTTTGTGTTCGCGCAGACTGTCCGCCACCGAGAAGACTTTGTCGAAGGGCAGGCCCACGGTGTTTCGCTGCGGACTGCCCCTCACGAAAGCGTCTTTGCCGGCGCATTGCTGCTTTTGATCGGGCTGATTGGCATTGTCATGCTCGCCGAGCAGGTCGCCGCAAGCGTCGAGGATACGCTCGTTGCCTATCAGGTGACCCAGGCTGACAGCATTGTGGGGGCATTGATCGCCGGGCTGGTTTTGATGCCAGAGGCCATTTCGGCGGTTCGCGCTTCACTCAACAATGAGCTGCAACGCGGTTTGAATGTCGCGATGGGTTCCGCTTGCGCCACAATCGGTTTGACAATACCGGCGGTCGCGGCCGCCAGCCTGCTGACGGGAAGAGGGTTAACCCTGGGGCTTCCAGCGACTGACACAGTGCTTTTGATTTTAGCGCTCTTCATATGCAATGTGAGTTTTAGCACTGAAAGAACAACATTCTTGACGGGCGCTGTCCATATCGTGGTATTTCTTACATATATATTTCTTATATTTGTACCATGAAAACTTGGCCCAGGCTGGCAATTAGATACAGTGGCGCGACTGGTCGTCAACGGACTGCTTGGGTTCTTCAGTCTGGAAGCCGACAGCGAACTGCAGCCCGTTGCCTGAGATGGCGTTTCCGCTTCCGCACCGAATTGCCGATGACCGTGACCGGCAAGCCACAGAAGTTCCTGATGCGCGAGGCGATGGTGGAGCAACTGGGGCTGGTGGCGCAGAAGACGGCTTGAGGGCTGGCTTCGCGGTGCGGCTGGGTTGCTTTGAGCCAACTGTCGACGACGGCGACGAGGTAATGACGTCTCAATCGGGCCGAGAGCGGACTGGCGGCTTTGGGCGGCTTCCGCACAAAGCTGCCGGCCGTGAGCCGTGACGCAGAAAGGCTCATTTGTCATCCGAGCGTCATTCCACGGCTTCCCGGAGTGGCTACTCGTATCGATCGTGGCGACGTACCCAGTCCATTCCCTCCTTCTCGTTGCGGCCTTTCGGCATGAGGTCGAGCATGGCGTAGGTGCCCATCATCACCTCAACGCCGCGCCCGTAGGTGGAGTAGGTGCGAAAGACCTCGCCCGCGTGCTTGAAGAAGGCGCTAACGCCGGGCCATTCCTCGCCGGTCTCCCGCCATGGGCGTTCCCCGTTGCTGCAAACATCGTCATTTCCGGTCCTCGGTCGAATTCGGCGTTTCCAACGGTTGCGATCCGGAAACGCTATTTCGGACGGAGGCCAGATGGGAGTTACAAGTGTGACGTGATTTCAATGGGGGCCGTCTGCAGAATGGCGGTTCACCGCGCGGCAAGCGAGATAGCTGTCATAAGCTGATCTATAGGCGGGCAGCGGCCCTATCATCCCGCGAAGTTGGCACAGTTGCCAAGAGGTGCCCGCGATCCGCTTTCCCACCGGCGAGAAGGGCCAGGTGTGCGGCTTCGACGGTGTGCTCGACAGCTCCGTGGACGCCCTGAACGTCCCACAGGGTCAAACTATCTGATCAAACTGACGCTTAACGAGGTCGCCGCAGCATCGGGATGAGCGTCGGCGACGAACCGACCTGGATCGCGCCGAGCGATTCGAAGCCGTGCCGCTGGTAGAATGATATGTTGCGCGGGTTCGAGGATTCCAAATAGGCCGGCGCGTGATCGCGGTCGCACTGCGCGAGTGCGTACGCCATCAAGGCATCGCCGTGACCTTCGCCTTGATGCGCCGGGTCGACGCCGATCAGGGGCAAGTACCAATGCGGTTCGGTCGGGTGGTACGTGGCCATCTGCTCGAATATGGCCGCGGTTTCAGGGGCGAGAGAGGATTCAACCGTGCTCTCGATCACGGCGCCAAGCTCTTCCTCGTCGGAATGCACGCCGGGCGGCAGCCACAGCGCCGTCCCGGCGTAGCCGTCGGTGCAAAAGGCGCTTCCGTTAGAGAATGCCCTGCGCCCGAACGCGCGGGCCATTCGCGGCATGGCTGCAAGGTACGGGTGTGCATGCGGCCAGGTCCACCGCGCCATAGGGTCCGCTGCAAACGCCAGCACGATTATCTCGACCGCTGAATCTTCATCGGCTGCGTCCATAACTCTCACTGTCGGCGACTTCACGCTGCCCTCCTGACGTAGGTGGTTCGACGAGGCGCCCGCGCCCGTTCTCAGCAACGCATCGTAACCCGGATGGAGTGGGAGCGATACCGGT
>NZ_RZQI01000378.1:0-5510 GCF_003998335.1 Mesorhizobium sp. M7A.F.Ca.CA.002.05.1.1
GTATTTCGCCAAGGATTGCTGCCTTCTTTTCGTCCATGACCGCTGGTTTCGAGGTCGCCCTTATTGATCCCAATTGAACGCGCCTTCCGGGCACGGCGCAAGCGGCCAGCGCGAAGCGGTCTCCCGCCCCGGTCACCCAAGCAATGCAATAACGCTGGCTAGTGCCGATTTATTCCCGGTCGGGGTGAAATCTTATTGTTCTTGCTTGCCTTTATCCGTTTTCCCGCGCCGCCCGCGTCAAAAGCCGCTGATAAAACAGGCCGATGCCGATCAGCACGGCGCCAAGGCCGATGAACGACAACGCCCTCAGCACACCTTCCAGCTCCGACATGTCGAAGATGAAGACCTTCAGCACGGCGATCGCGATCAGCGCGGCCGAGGCGACGCGCAGCACCTGCGATTTCAACCAGACACCGGCTGTGAGGAGCGCAACGCCAATCACCAGCCAAAGCGCCGAGTAGGTATAGGTTTCCAACTGGCCGAGGCCGCTCCACAAGCCGATGAACTCGCCCTTGAACAGGCGCCTCACCGACAGCGTGGCATAGGCGAAGGCAAGCACGGCAGCCACCACGGCCAGCATCTGCGCATACCATTTCGGCCGCTTGTCCCTGGCGTAGAGCGCCAGTCCCCCGGCGGCGACCGCAGGCAGGAGATAGGCGAGGAACAACAGGTTGAACACCGGGATCCGGCCTGTCGATTCGTCTGACAACAGCGGATTCAGCACGACGAAGTGCCTGACAACGATGAAGGCGACCGAGGCCACACCGGCGGCCATCGAACCATAGCGCAGCACCGAGCTTGGCGAGCGCATGTCGATGGCGACCAGGATGGCGCCGGCGCCGATGGCGATCAGGGTGTAGATCGACTGTTCGGCGAGCGTCATGGCACCCGTGTCGATGACGCCGCCGTGCATGGCGTGGCGCACCAGCATAGCGAGCGTGAGCAGCGCAAACAGCGCCGCAGCCGCCTCCATGGCAAGGCGCGGCCGGCCATTCGTGGTGCGCGCAAGCTGCCAGGCGGCAAAGCCGAAGGCCAGTGCCGGCACGCCGTAGCCTGGCAGCAGCCAGTTGAACACCGGCGTCGTCGACAGGAACCCGGCACCGACGATGGTCGGGTCGAAAGCGACGCGGCCAAGCACCGCGATCACCGCGCCGACCGAAATCCAGCCGAGCACCGGATAGGCGCGCCAGCGCGTAGTCAGCGCCGGCACGATGGCCGCCGCACCGAGCAGGATGGTGGTCCAGCCGGAATCGAAAGCCATATGCATGAGCAGGAGCCCGGCGATGGCCGCGCCGCCCAGGGCAAACGACACCGCGACACCGCCCTTGAGCGGCGGCTCCTCGGCCCGCGCGATCCACTCGCCGCCGGCGGCGAAAATGACGACCAGCAGTGCCGCTGCGGCAGCGTAGACAAGGTCACGGTCGAGATTGCCGAAGGTGAACCAGAGTGCCAGCAGGATGACCAGCGGGACAATGACGCCCCACGCTGCCCATGAGGCCGCGCGGATCTGCGTGCCGGCGGCGAACCGGCGCGCGGCCCAGAAGCCGGCGCCGATGAAGACCAGGCCGAGTACGATGCCGATGCGCAAGGTCAGCGCGTTGGACGTGGCCACCGGCAGTCCGTCGACGCCCAAGGCGCCGCTGGAAAAATCGGAAGCGATCGAGGTTGGCGGGATGATGCCGAGATAGATCAGCACCGTGACCAGTCCCGCGGCATAGAGGAGCGGCAGCGCCAGCGGACGATAAAGCGCGACCCCCACCATCGCGGCGATCACCACCGCGCCCGGCAAGGCGTAGCCGGCGGCAGCGAAGGCCGGGTCGACCGACAGGCCCAGCGCCGAGAATGCGACGAACAGGCCAGGCACGATGGACGGCCAGTCGAAAGCCCTGGCTGGTCCAGGTTCGTCGTCACGGCGAGCGAGCCAGACAAGGGCGAGCACGGCCAGCGTGACGGCGTCGATGAACAGGATGGCAGAGAGGTTCGCCCCTGGCGCATCGGTCATATAGAGGATGGTCCAGACACCGGCGCCGAAAAAGGCGGCCGCCATCAGTAATTTCCAATCGCGCATGCGGGCGATGACGCCGGTGACGGCAAGCACGATCGCGAGATAGCCGAAAAGCGCCCAGGGATTGGGTGCCTGCGAGGCGACCAGCACCGGCGTCACCATGGCGCCTACCAGGCCGATGCCGGCCAGCGCCTGACCATGGACCAGGGCGGCCGCGATCGTTGCCACGCCGATGACGCCGAGCAGCGTGAAGGCGAGTGCCGGGCCGATGAAGCCGTAAATGCCATGCGCGGCATAGACGGTGCCGAACAGGATGAAGGCACCGGCAGCAGTCAGGATCGCTGGAATATAAGCGCCAGCGGCCCCTTGCACCGGCACCTTGAAGCCGGTGCGGCGGATGAACTCGCCGCCGGCCACCAGCACCAGGCCGAGCACGCCGGCCATGGTCAGCCGCACGCCGGGACCGAAAATACCTGCCTCGATGGTGTAGCGGATCAGGAACAGGCCGCCCAGCGCCAGCGCGATGCCACCGACCCAGACCGCCCAGCGGGTGCCGAGCGCGGTTTCGACATCGGATTGGCGGGCGGCTTTCGCCGCTCCGGGAAGCTCCGCAGGTTCCACTGCCTTCGGTGCCGGTTCTGGAGCGGTCCACGGGCCGGAGACGATCTCGCCGGTCGAGTCTTCCGTGTCCGTGGCTGGCGCCGGGACGGTGACCGCTGCGCTTACCTCCGGCGGAACGATATCGGTCGCAGCCGCTGCGTCCGGAGCCATGTCGGCGGGCGCGTTGTCGTCCACCTGTTCGGAGGACTTGGCCGCAGGCGGCACGGCACCGGAAAGGACCAGGCTGCGCAGCGCGCCTAGTTCACGCTCGACAAGGCCGATGCGGCTCTGCTGGCGCGAAATGATGACGAACAAGGCGATGATGGCGACAAGGCCGATCAGGCTTTCAAACATGGCGGTTCCCCCAAACCAGGCCAGTTTTCACTGACATTCGTCTTACTGACATTCAAATGCGGCGGCCAAACGGCCAGAAAATCCAAGCTCGGAAAACTCAATGCGCCGCCAGTCAACGCGCCGCCAGATTGGCGGCCGGAAAGATCGAGCATGTTTCGGTGCCGAAAGCCAGCAGCTTGCCGCCGGCATCCTTCAGCGTCGCTTCCGACACCGCCAACGTGCGGCCCTTGTGAACAACCCTGCCCTCGCACACCACCTCGCCGGTCTTCGGCGTGATGGGACGCGTCAAATTCACCTTGAACTCCGCCGTGGTATAGGCCTCGCCCTTTTCGAGCAGCGTCTGCACGGCACAGGCCAGCGCCGAATCGAGCAGCGTCGCCGCCCAGCCGCCATGCACGCTGCCCAGCGGATTGAGATGGCGCTCGCTCGGCATGCCACGAAAGACAGCGCGCCCTTCCGAGACTTCGGTGAGAGTGAAATTCAGCTGGAAGGAAATCGGCGGCGCCGGATACTTGCCGTCGACGATGCGCTGCAGCAATTCCAAACCGGTGTATTTCAGGATGTCGGCGTGCGGAATGGTGCCGAGGCCGAGCGGTGAGACCCGGCCAGGATAAAGTTCGACCTCGCTCATGTGATGATTTCTCTGGCTGCGTCTTCGCCAGCTATGGCCTTGCCGCGCGCGTGATGTTTGCGCAAGGCGGCGAGGAAGCCGGTACGAGCGTCCGGCGGCTCGATGCCGCGCGGCTCATAGACGTGGCGGTTGAAGAAGAAGCCGGTGAGCCGGAAGGCGTCGTCGACATCAGCCGCATCGGCGCGCAGGCCGGAGCCGCGCTGCAGGAAGGCCGGCAGAGCCAGCATCTTGTCGCGCCACGGCAAACCGGCTTCGCGCGATACCGCACGTCCCGACTTCGGTGAGACATAGGCCAGGTCCTGTCGCGTGCCGGTGGCGGCGCATTGGCTGAGATCGAGGCCGAAGCCGAGTTCGTCCAGCACCAGAAGCTCGAAGCGCGCCACCAGTTCGCCGGCAACGTCGGCGTCGTCGAGATGGACGATCATCACGGCAAGCGTTTCGTAGAGACCTTCATGCGCGTCGCGCTCGGGCAGCAGGCGCAGATGCGCGGCCATGGTCTGCAATCCGTAGACGGCAAAGGCGCTGTCCATCAACCGGGCCGCGTTCATCTCGATCGCCTCGGCCTGGAACGTGCCGAGGTGCTCGTCAAGGCGCGCTCGCCACAACAGGTCGACACGGTTGCCGGGCTGGAGCACAGGCTGCTGCTTGCGCGAACGGCCGCCACGAACAAGGCCGAGATGACGGCCATGCGCTCGCGTCAACACCTCGAGAATGGCGCTGGTTTCGCCATGCTTGCGGGTGCCGAGAATGATTCCCTCGTCGCGCCATTCCATTTCAGGAGCTTTTCACCGATCGGGTGGCGAAATCAAGGTATGGGCTTGGCCCCCGGGTAACTCTCATGCCAATGCATAAAAAACCGCCCGCAGCGATGTGCTGCGGGCGGGCTGGTGGGGTCAGTCGATCCGTTAGAAATTGCGCTGGAAGCGAACGATGCCGCCGACGCTGCTCTTCTTGTCGGCCTTCGTCCAGTTGTTGAAGTCCAAGTCGTCGAATTTTCCTGCATTGAGGTAATCGACTTCAGTCGTGATCGTAAAGCCGGGCACAATGGTATAGGCCACGTTGGCCGCGACGCCGAGGTTCTTCCAGTCGTCATAGGAGACCTGGGCGTTGAACGAGGTCTTGTCGTTGAACTTGTAGGTGCCGCCGCCCCAGATCGCCCAGTTTCCGCCCCATGGCTTGTATTGGGTACGGCCTGTGCCGAAGTCGTTGATGTTGTCGTTGGTGCCGTAGCCGCCCATGACGAACAGCGTCAGTTCCTTGCTGACGTTGACGTCCAAACGGACCTTGCCGGACACTTCCTCATAATTGCTGTCATAGGCCACGACGCCGGTGATCGCACCCCAGTCGCCCTTGTACTTCAAACCGCCGACGACATGCGGAACATAGCTGTCGATCGTGTTGACGCCGGTGCCTTCTTCGAGCGAGACCACGCCCGTGAAGCCGCTGCCTGCGTCGAAGTAGTAGCTGATGAGATTGGTATCCTTGACACCATACGGGATGAGCGTGTCCTGGATGACGTTGCCGGCATAACCGATGAACTGATCGTATACCGTTTCATCCTTACCGACGCGCAGGCCACCGAGCTGGATCCAGGCGAAATTGAGGCTGGTGGCCTTGTTGCCGGCCTGCCAGCCAGAGCCACTAGTCTCATAGTTGCCGCTGCTGTTGCCGAATTGAAAGCGAGTCTCGGTAAAGGTCTTCAACGTGCCGAGCTCGGTTTCCTGGCCGGTATAAGTCCTCAGCGTGAAACGCATGTTCTTATACCAGGTATCGTTGCTGTCGCCGTCCTCGGTATCCGGAACGTTATTGGCGCCATCCAGCGCGCCGGAATCGCCAGCGCCCATGTCATAGCGCAGATAGCCGCCGATGCGCAGGCAGGTCTCGGTGCCCGGAATGTAGAAGTAACCGGCGCCGTAGACG
>NZ_RZQI01000379.1:0-5499 GCF_003998335.1 Mesorhizobium sp. M7A.F.Ca.CA.002.05.1.1
CAATACGGGCCACCCGCAGATCGTGTTGGAACAATTGCAGGCGGATGACGGGACCACGCAGAATGTAGACGAAGACTTCTACGTGCAGTTCACCGGCAACGCGATCAACAGATCCAACCCGTTCGGATTGACGAATAACGGCGAGGGGGCATCCAACCCCTTTGACTCCTCATTCGCCTTCGGCGCTCACGACATGGTGAGCAACGACAATGAAACATGGGTGTCTGCGACGCAGAACACCAACGGTGTCGCCGGTGACACGATCCAGAAAGGCGAATTGCTCACGTTGCGGTTCTTCGACAACAATGTCGGTATCGCAACCGAGGTGCAGCAGACACCGCAGACGTCGGCTTTCGCCGGCAGCATGGCCATCGAGTTCGACGGCATCGGCAACAGCGAGGACCTGATGCTGATCCTCAACCTGGCCGACAACGGTGCCGACAACATTTTCGGCACCGCGGACGACACTTCGATCACACGGGCTATGTACGTGCAGAACGCCGACATCTTCAAGACGGGTCAGGCCCCGTCCCCGTACAGCTCGGAGTTCACGCTCGACAACAATGACGGCCTCGTGATCATCGAGCAGAACGACTACAACGCAGCCGGCGAAGAGTACCTGCTGCAGGGTGTCCAGATCATGCAGTCGGGCAACGGGATCACCGGCAGTGCCATCGACCTGATCAGGGAGACCGGAGCTGGCGGCGGCAGCAGCGTTGCGACCAACGATCTGGTGAGCTTCGACGGCGCTGACAACGACGTGCTGAAGATCGTGGACATCGCCTTCAGCACGACCGTGACCGAGACGCCGTCAGCCAGCCTCGACTTCGCCTTCCAGGTGGCGGACGCGGACGGGGATGTGACAGACATGCAGCACATACTTGTTGATGTCGCCTGACACTTGACCAACGGGGGCAGCCGATGCTGCCCCCGTGCGCCTCCCGCGATCTCTTGCACGGAGATGTCATCCAGATGATGAGAACCAACCAACAGCCGCCTGCCCTGCAGGTGGTGATGAAAGAGGCCAGACGCGCCATCCGGCCGCTTGTCTGGTTCAGCGGCGGCATCAACGTGCTGATGCTGACCGGGGCGCTCTATATGCTCCAGGTCTACCACCGCGTGTTGTCCAGCCACAGCCTGGAGACGCTGGTGATGCTGTCGCTTATGGCGGCAGGGGCACTCGCGGCAATGGCGGGGCTGGAGGTGGTGCGCGGGCGTCTTCTGGCTAAAGTCGGATCGTGGATGAACGCGCGGTTGGCACCGGTTCTCCTGACCGCATCCGTGGAATATGCCGCCTCGGCGCCCGGTCATGCCAACGCCCGTCCGCTACGCGACCTGGATCAAGTGCGGAATTTCTTCACCAGCCCGAGCATCTTCCCGATTCTTGACGCGCCTTGGGCACCGTTGTTTTTCGCCGCCATATTCGTCATGCACCCCTGGCTGGGCTGGTTGGCGCTGTGCGGCGGGATTGTCCTCTTTGCGTTGGCGTTGCTCAACGAATACGTCACACGCAAACCATTGACCGAGGCTGCAAATGCACAGTCGCGGGCATACGTGCAGGCCGAGGCGACGATCCGCAACGCCGAGGTCGTCCAGGCGATGGGTATGCTAAAGCCGCTGATGGAAGGCTGGAAGGCACAGCAGGACGAGGCGAACAAAGGACAAGTCCTTGCCGCTAACCGGGGTGGGGTCATCGCGGCCATCGCGCGTTGTCACCGGCTGGCCCTGCAAATGGCCATACTCGGCCTCGGTGCCTATCTGGTTCTTCGCAACGAGGCCTCGCCCGGTATCATGATCTCCGCCTCGATCCTGATGGGCCGCGCATTGTCACCGGTCGAGCAAGCGATCGGCACCTGGAAGGCGACGGTCGGAGCCCGTGCCGCTTACCGGCGCCTCACCGCGGTCGCCGGACAGCACCGGGAGGCCACACCGGTCCTGCCACTGCCCCGTCCGAAAGGCAGGTTTGAGGCCGACAACCTTGTGCTTGCCCGGCAGGGTGGCGAGCACATCCTCAAGGGGATCAACTTCCGCCTCGAGCCGGGTGAAGCGATGGCGTTGATCGGTCCGAGCGGGGCTGGCAAGACGAGCCTGGCGCGCATACTCGCCGGCGCCTGGCGCCCGTCCGCGGGGCGCGCCTTGCTGGACGGAACGGATGTTGCCCAATGGGCGGCGGAAGACCGTGGTCGTCATGTCGGCTATCTGCCGCAGGACATCGAGCTCTTCGCCGGCACCGTGTCCGAAAACATTTGCCGCTTCGCGATGCTCAACCCGGCGGTCTTCAACAAGGTGGTCGAGGCCGCGCAGTTGGCGGGAGTCCACGAGCTGATCAAAGGACTGCCGAAGGCGTACGGCACCGAAATCGGCGAAGCGGGTGCGATACTGTCGGGCGGGCAGCGCCAGCGCATCGGGCTGGCGCGGGCACTCTACGGCGACCCCGCGCTGCTTATCCTCGACGAACCCAATTCCAACCTCGACAGGGAGGGCGAGGAGGCATTGATTGCCGCTCTCGGCGTGGCCAAGGCGACGAATACGACCGTTATCCTTATCGCGCACCGCGCCAGCATTTTGGACAAGGTAGACAAGATACTGGTCCTCAACAGGGGTCAGCAAGATCTCTTCGGGCCGCGCGACCATGTCTTCAACGAACTCGCCAGCCGTGTCGGCAAGGTGGCCCATCTGCCCAAGGCGGCCCAGTTGCCAGCCCTTGAAGTGGTGAAGGAAATCAAAGAGGTCAAGGAAGCATGAGCCGCCCCCCCGAATTGAAGGTCGTGCCGCTGCCCCTCGCGCCGCCCTCTCTCCTGGAGCCGCAACCCCTCCGTCTCACCGGCGTGACGTGCACCGGCTTCGCGATCATGTTCCTGTTCTTCGGCGTGGCCGGGGGATGGGCGGCCCTGGCGCCGCTGGACAGCGCTGCGGTGGCGTCGGGCGTGATCAAGGTCGCCGGCGACCGCAAGCTCATCCAGCACCTCGAGGGCGGCATCATCGCGGAGTTGAACGCCGCCAACGGGGATATCGTCAAGGCGGGCAAGATCCTCGTCGGGCTCGACGACACGCAGGCAAAGGCGCAGCTCGACCTGATCCAGAACCGGATAGCAACGCGTGAGGCGCTGGCCGCGCGTCTCAGGGCCGAGCGTGACGGCAAGACCGAGATCGAGTTCAATCCGGCGTTGCTCGCAAACCCCGCGATCGCCGTGAAGGACGCGGTGGCAGCACAGCGTGACGTGTTTACAGCGAAGCACCACAATCTGAAGGACGAGCAGGAAATTCTCGGCCAGCGCCGTCACCAGGTCGAGGAAGAGATAACGGGGCTGGAGCAGCTTATCGTCACGGAAGACAAGCAGATCGAGGCAATCGAGGGTGAAAGCAAAGACCTTGAGGGTCTGCTCAAGAAAGGGCTGACCACCCGCGAACGGAACTTGTCGCTCAGACGCCAGCAGCGGGAGATCGAGGGCGAGCGCGCCACCAATGTCGCGGCAATCGCCCGTGCCGGAAGCGCCATGGCCGAGATCGACATGCAGATCCTGAACCTCAACACAGTGCGCCTGAACGAGGCCGTCGACGAGTTGAGCAAGGTCGAGGCGGAGCTGTTTGACCTCGGACAGCAGGAGCGTTCCGCCAGGGACGTGCTTAGCCGTACCAACGTTGTCGCGCCGGTTGACGGCATCGTCATGGACTTGAAGGTCCATACCGCGGGCGGTGTCGTGAAACCCGGTGAGACATTGATGACGATCGTACCGCTCGGACAACAACTCGTGGTCGAGGCTATGGTCAAGCCGGAGGATGTCGAGACGATCGCACCCGGACAGCTCGCGCGCGTCAGCTTCCCGGCCTTCGCCCGCTACAACCTGCCGCCGCTCGAGGGCGTCGTGGAGATCGTGTCGGCTGACCGCATGGTTGAGGAACGCAGCGGCGCACCTTATTTCGCGGCGACAGTTGTGATCGACAAAAGCGAACTCGGCAAGCTGGAGGGCCGCAAGCTGCTGCCCGGCATGTCGAGCGAGACGATGATCCGGACGGGGGCTCGCACCGTGCTTTCTTATCTCGCCGAGCCGATCACGCAGAACTTCCGCCGGGCCATGCGGGAAAAATAGCAGTAGGCCGCTGAACCGGATTCAGGAAAGCAGCATTCGCCCGGCCGTGATCGCCAGGAAGAACGCAAAGGCAAGCTTCAGGTAGCGCGGGTTGAGCGCGTGGGCGAGCTTGGCGCCCAAGGGTGCAAACAGAAAGCTCACCGGCGCTATGATGGCAACCGCCGGCAGGCTGACGTAACCCAGGCTGAGCGGAGGCCTGCCTGCAATTGCGAGACCCGACCAGATGAAGCCGGCCACCGCTGGAAGCGCGATAAGCAGGCCAAGCGCCGACGATGTGCCGACGGCCCGGTGCACCGGAAAGGAGAAGCTGGAAAGCGTCGGCACCGACAATGTGCCGCCGCCAATCCCCATGAGCGAAGAGACAAAGCCGATCACAGCAGCGATCGCGCGGTTGATCCAGCCGCTTTTCGGCAGGTGATCGGAGATCACGAGGTGCTTCGGCAACGCCATGTTGACGGCCACCAGCAGGCCGACGACGCCGAAGACCAGCCGCAAGCCGGCGCCCGGGATGAATTTCGACATGATGCCACCGACGAGGGCACCGACGAAAATGGCCGGGCCCCACAGATTGAGCAGAGGCCGATCAACGTTGCCGCGCCTGTTGTGTGACCGCATCGATGAGATCGAGGTGGGGATAATGACCGCAAGCGACGTCGCCACCGCCAGATGGCTGATCACATCAGGAGAAAACTGGAACAGGCTAAGCACCCAGAACAGCACCGGGACGATGACGATACCGCCACCGACTCCCAGCAGGCCAGCCAGCACGCCGGACGCCACGCCGGTCATGGCCAGGCCGGCGACCAGCATTGCAATCGTCAGCTCGTCGAAAACCGACGTGTCGAATCCGAAGTCCACTATGATTTCCCTTTGATGGCCGCGCCCGTCCGCTGCAGCAACCCCGATGCAGGTCGTTCCGAAATGCGTAACAGTTTTTGGGATGCGCTTTGGCTAGTGGCGCACCATCCCGGCGTCGACATTGAGCGTCTGGCCGGTGATCCAGCGCGCATCGTCGGAGGCCAGGAACGAGACCACGTCCGCGATATGTTCCGGCTGCCCTTTGCCTTTCATCGCCTGAAGCATCTCGACGAAGCCGAACGCCTCGTTGTGCGGGCTCGCCTTGACGCCGTCGCTCTCGATCAGGCCGGGCGTCACCGCATTGGCGGTGATGTTGTATTTGCCAAGCTCGGTGGCGAGCGCCCTGGTGAAGCCGATGACGCCACCCTTGGCCGCGACATAGGCAGCCATGTTCGGCGTGCCGGCAAAGAAGGTGTTGGATGCGATGCTGATTACCCGTCCGGCCTTCCCCGCCGCACGCATCTGGTCCGTACCGGCACGGCTGACGATAAAAGTGCCGGTCAAATTGACGTCGATGATCTTGCGCCAATGGTCGAGATCGACATCGTCC
>NZ_RZQI01000380.1:0-5485 GCF_003998335.1 Mesorhizobium sp. M7A.F.Ca.CA.002.05.1.1
GCACGTCGGCGGTGTCGAAGACAGTGCAGCCGTCGACCGCATGGCGGCCGAGATGCAGGCGCTGGTGCCGAGCGTACGGCGCCTGTCAGCAGCAGAAGTCACCGCGCTGGTGCCGGTCATCGCCACGGCAACCACCTGCGGCGGCGTGCATGAACCCGGCGCGCTCGATGTCGACGCGGGAAAGATGCTTGCAGCTTCAGCCTCCGCGCTCAAGGCCGGCGGCGGCGTGATCCGCACCGGCGAGGAAGTGCTGGAGATTTCCCGCGTCGCAAATGGCTTCAGCGTCACCACCAATGCCGGCGCCTACCAGGCCGACATCGTCGTCGACGCCGCTGGCGCCTGGGTCGATGTCGTCGCCGGGCTGGCCGGTCTCTCCGGTCTCGGCTTCCGGCCGAAGCGCCGCACCGCCTTCCTTTTCGATCCGCCCGCCGGCACCGACATCAGCGCCTGGCCGCTGGTGGTCGATTTGCATGAACAATTCTACTTCAAGCCCGATGCCGGCAGGCTGATCGGCTCGCTGGCCGACGAGACCGATTCCGAACCCTGCGACGCCTATCCGGAAGACATCGACGTCGCCATCGCCGTCGACCGCATCGAACAGGCGACGTCGCTGCGCATCGGCCGTCCGTCGACGCCATGGGCGGGCCTGCGCACCTTTTCGCCCGACCGCACGCCGGTCATCGGTTTCGACCCGCGCCTGCCCGGCTTCTTCTGGCTCGGCGGCCAGGGCGGCTACGGCTTCCAGGTGTCGCTGACGCTGGCGCGGCTGGGTGCGGCGCTGCTGCGCGGCCAGCCGCTGCCGGACGATCTCACGGCACGCGGTATCACCTCCGCCGCGCTTGCGCCCGACCGTTTCATCACCCCGGCGGCGACGCCATGAACTTCACCGGCCTGCCCTTCCCTCAACCCGTAAAGTGTCATCAGGAGCGTTTGCGATGAAATCCGTTCTGCGCGCAGTCCTTAGCTCGTCCTTGCTGGCCTCGTCCGTCCTTCTTGGCGGACAGGCCTACGCCAAAACCCTGGTCTATTGCTCGGAAGCCAATCCCGAAACCTTCAACCCGGCGATCGGCACGGCGGACTCCACCATGGATGCCGCCGCCAAGACGATCTTCAACCGGCTGGTCGAGTTCAAGCCTGGCACCACCGAGGTCGGGCCGGCGCTGGCCGAAAGCTGGGAGGTCTCAGCCGACGGCAAGATCTACACGTTCCACCTACGCCACGGCGTGAAATTCCAGTCGAACGACCACTTTACACCGTCGCGCGAGTTCAATGCCGACGACGTGCTGTACACCTTCAACCGCCAGCGCGACGCCAGCAATCCCTACCACAAGTTCGGCGGCGGCGCTTACGAGTACTTCAACGCACTGGGCATGGGCTCGCTGATCGACAAGATCGACAAGGTCGACGACCACACCGTGCGCTTCACGCTGACGGCGGCCAACGTCACCTTCCTGCCCGGCATTGCGCTCGACTATCTCTCTATCCTGTCGTTGGAGCAGACCGAAAAGATGGTCACCGCCGGCACGCCGGAACTGATCGATAGCGAGCCCGTCGGCACCGGCCCGTTCGTGCTGCAGGCCTATGTCCCCGACAGCCAGATCCGCTACGCCGCCAACAAGGATTATTGGCGCGGCCCGCCGAAGATCGACACTCTGGTGTTCGCCGTTACGCCCGAACCGACCACGCGCGTCGAGCGTCTCAAGGCCAATGAGTGCCAGGTCGCCGCCCCGCCCCCGCCAAGCGCCGTCGCCGATTTGCGCACCGATCCCGACATCACCGTGCTCGACCTCAAGGGTCAGAACATCGGCATCCTCGGCTTCAATGTCGAACACCAGCCGCTCGGCGATGTGCGCGTGCGCATGGCGCTGGCCAAGGCCGTCGACCGCAAGGCGATCGTCGACGCCGTCTATGCCGGCGCCGGCACGGTCGCCGGCAGCGTCGTGCCGCCGGCGCAGATCGGGGCCGTCACCGACGCCGGCATCGACTATGACCCGGATGGCGCGAAGGCGCTGCTGAAGGAAGCCGGCCACGAGAGCGACCTGAAAATCAGCCTGTGGGCGATGCCGGTATCGCGGCCCTACAATCCCAATGCCAAGCGCATGGCCGAGATGATCCAGGCCGACTGGGCGAAAGTCGGCGTCAAGGCCGAGATCGTCAGCTTTGAATGGGGCGAATATCTCAAGCGCACCGCGGCGGGCGAACAGGACGCCTATCTGCTCGGCGGCAGCAGCGACAATGGCGACCCCGACAACATGCTGAGCTACCTGCTGTCCTGCGACGGCGTGAAGGGCGGCTCCAACCGCTCGCGCTGGTGCGATCCGGCCTTCGAGAAGCTGCTGCAGGACGGTCGCGTCGCCGCCGATCCGAAACAGCGCGCCGACATCTACGCCAGGGCGCAAGCGATCCTGAAGGTCGAGGTGCCGGTGGCGCCGATCGCCCATTCGGTGGTGGCGATCCCGATCCGCAAGAGCGTGCTCAACTACGTGCTCGACCCCTTCGGCCGGCAGAACTTTGCCGCCGTCGATATGGCGGAGTGAAGCTTGGCGACCCTGCCCTCGGGCTCGGCCCGGGGACGCACCGACACCTATGAAACCAGCAATTTGGCGGCGAAAGCAGAATCCATGCGTGAAGACCTGAACGCCCTCCTCAAGACCTATCTCACCGATGGCGCGGTAGGCGCCTCGCTCGCCTACTCCACAGGCGCCGCACCAACCGCCCTCACTGCCGGCCTCGCCGACCGGGAGCATGGCATTGCCGTCTCGCCCGACCGCCTGTTCAAGATCGGCAGTTGCACCAAAACCTTCGTCGCCGCCGCATTGGTCAAGCTCGCTCAGGACGGCAAGCTCGACCTCGGCGCGCCGATCGCCTCCTGGTTTCCCGACCTCCCGGGAGCAGAAGACATTTCGGTGCGCCAGCTGATCAACCACCGCAGTGGCCTGCCCGAGTTCGAATATTACATTCCGATGGATCCGAGCCGGCAATGGACGCCGCAACAGCTGGTCGACATAGCCTTCGTTTCCGACAAGCAGAAGGCGCCGGGCGGGCCCGCCGTCTACAACAACACCGGCTATGTTCTGGCCGGCATGGTGATCGAGGCTGTCTCCGGCCAGTCGCTGGGCGGTTATGTCAGAAGCGCGGTGCTGCACCCGCTCGGCCTGACAAACACCTGGTCGCCGGCCACCGAAGCCTTTCCGGAAAAGTCGATGGTGCGTGGTTACTACCACCGCCCCCCGCCGCCAGCGAATGCGCCCACCGACATCGCCTCGGGCGGCGAGATGTGGCGCATGGATGGCGTGCTGCCCTACTCCGACGACTTGCAGGATTCCTCCGATTCCTTCCCGTTCGGCGCCGCTTATGGCTGCGGCGACATGGTGTCGACGCCGTCCGATATGGTGAGCTTCATGCGTGGTCTCTTTTCCGGAAAGCTGCTGTCGCCGCCGTTCTTCGCCGAGATGTTCGAACACCGCGTGCCGGCAAGTTTCCCTGGCACACGCATGCGCGAGACCGGCGCCGGCATGTTCCAGAGCGCCTACGCCGATCGCGCCTTCTACGGCCACCAGGGCAGCATCCCCGGCTACGTCGCCGTGATGCTGCACGACCCGCTGTCCGGCCTGACCATCGCCATGACCAGCAATGTCGGCTCCGGCAACCGGCTGTCCTTCCAGGCCAGTGGCCTCCATCCGGTGGTCGATAAGGCGATCAGGATCATTCTGGAAAACTAGCCGCGAAAGATCGCCACGGCGGCAGCGATGATCGCCGCGTTGTCCTTCGCCACAGTTCCATCGGCGAGCGTATTGCCGTCTTCCAGACCGACCCGTGTCGACCAGCGCTTGCGATGCGCAACCTTGACGAAGGGCCAGACAGTTGCATCGACGCCATGCAGCAGGATCGGCCGCCGTACCCCGGCGCGCTCGAGCACGGCGACGATGCCATGCGCTTCGTCGAGTGCAGCGGACAGGTCCGGGATGTCGATCTCGATCAGAATGCGCAGCACCTGGTCGTGGCCGGGAAGCGCTACGAAGCGCTCGGCATCGGCGACGACGGCAAGCCCCGCCTCGATGCCGACACCACGCTGGCGCAGCAGTTCCATCACGGCGGGCGCATCCGGTTCGGACAGGTTGACCGAAGCATAGTCGGGCAGGTCTCGCCAGCCGGCGATCGCCGTGCGGGTCCGCTCGACGTCGTTCTCGATCCAGGCGCCGGTCGACACGCCGACCAGTGTTCCCGGGCAGGTCCGGCGCACCGCCAGCACGGTGGCGTCGACGGCTGCCAGGCTTTCGCGCCCGTCAGTGCCGCGCGGATGGATGTGCAGTTCGGCCGCTCCAGCGGCGACGCAGGCTGCCGCATCGCTGGCCATTGCCTCGGCAGTCAGCGGCAGCTTCGGGTGGAAATCGCGCACGCGCGCGCCGTTGATGCAGGCCTGGACGATCATCGGTCTCACCTTGCGCAGGAAGTTGACAGTCTAATCACGCGGCGGTGAAGCCGCCAATCTCCCCCGTGTGGGGGAGATCTTCAATCTCATCAAGCGTGCAGGCTGCGAAACAGATCGAAAATCTGATTGTTCAGGTCGGCAGGACAGCGCCCCCCTTTATCCTGCCGGACATCTCCCCCACGGGGGGAGATTGGCAGCATCAACGCCGCGCGCCTCCCCGCAACATTCGGCGGCATTTGAATAAAAGCCGCTTGTGGATATTTACCCGGCGTTCCCTCGTCTCCGGCAAGGTCTTCTAGGGCGGGATCATGGAGGGACCATTGACCAGCGATTTTTCAGCCGCCCGCATCCACCTCGAACGAGCCTATCATTATCTGCAAGGCAACGACGAGACGAGTCGCGCGGCCTGTGAAGCGCTCGATCTGTTGATCGAAGCGGTGACGGAAGCGCAGCACAGGCGACCCGAGGCTGGAGTGCTGGAGTTTCCGCAATCGACGGCGCGGCGAACCGGATAGAATGCGGCGAGTTTCAGGTCAGTTCGGCCTGGCCTGAAACTCGCCGCACCCGGATCACGATGCCTTGCGGGCCGTCGCTCCCTTGGTCGCACGCGCGACAATTCGTTCCAGCGGCTCTGGCCGGTGCAGCAAAAATCCCTGGCCGAAGGCGACGCCCATGTCGCTCAACATGGCCAGCGTGTCCTGCTGTTCGATCTTCTCGCCGACCACGTCACAGCCGAGGCTGCGGGCGATGCTGGTGATGGCCAGCACGATCTCGCGGTCGAAACGGCTTTGCGTGATGTGTTCGATGAAGGAACCGTCGATCTTGATCGTGTCGACGGGGAACCGCCGGAGATATTCGAACGAGCTCATACCGGCGCCGAAATCATCGAGGCTGACCCGGCAGCGCCGCTCGCGCGCCTTGCGCACAAACTGTTCGGCGGCGTCGAAATTGGTGACGGCGGCGGTTTCGGTGATCTCGAAGCCGATGCCCGAATGCGGCGCCCCGGTTTCTTCTATGACGTTGTCCACGAAGTCCCAAAGCTGCGGGTCGCTC
>NZ_RZQI01000037.1:0-15958 GCF_003998335.1 Mesorhizobium sp. M7A.F.Ca.CA.002.05.1.1
CTCGGGTGCCGCAAAGGCATTGAGGGCCACAAATCGCTGGCTCCCTTTTCCCGGATCGATTAAATATGTCTCAATTACTCATGTTATCGATCAGGGCGATGGCGCGCTTGGAGTGAAGCGAAGCCGGCACTGCTGAAAACGAACTCCGACGATCCGAATTGAAAATGTTGCAGTTATATCACAGGTCGACCAACCCCAGCGGGATCAGCCCGGTGAGCTTCGACATGTCGGGTCACGACGACGCGGAAGCCGAGCGGTTGTGCGCCGGCCATTTTTTAACGGTCATCGGGGAGGTCGCGATCGAAACAGGGCTGGGTGTCCTCTCCGCCGTGCGTGGCGTGACATGTGGCCTCGCCGATCTGAACGTCATGACGTGTTTCTTCCCGCCCTCGCCGTTACGGGTGCGGGGGATTGGAATGCCGGGTTCGGACAAGGTGCTCATGTTGCGAAGCATGGAAGGTCCGCTGGTCGTTGAGCAGGATGGACGGAAGATAGAAGCCGCGCTTGGAGATTTCCTCTTTGTATCCGGTGAGATGGCCTACGACTGGTATCTGCCGGAAGGGGGCAGGCTGGACTGCGGCAGCCTGCCCGGCGCCGCTTTCCGCGTTTCCGGCGAGACGCTTTCCAGGCTGATGCTGCGACCGATCCCGAGAACGTTTCCTCCGCTCCAGCTTCTGATCACCTACGGCGCTTATCTGTTGATGCGTGGCCCGCATTCTGCCAACGAGGCGGAGATGGCCAATGCCCATTTCAACGAAATACTTCCGCTCGTCGTCGCCTATCTGGAAACCCCATCAACGGTGGAACGTGACCGGCTGCACCCTGTTAAACGCTATATCGATGATCACCTGGGGGATGGCGATCTGAGCATTTCCGCTGTGGCCGCTGTCCTCGATGTTACACCACGATATGTCCAGAAGTTGTTTCAGCGCGAAGGGACGACATTTTCGAGATATCTTCTCGAACGGCGCCTGGCCGAGGCGCGCAAGCTGCTGTTGCGGGGAACGGGAACGCTTTCGATAGGCGCCACTGCCTATGAAGTCGGTTTCGGGGATATCTCCTACTTCAACCGCACCTTCCGAAAGCGTTATGGCGTGGCGCCTTCCAGCGTTCGGGATGAAGCGCGGCAGACCCTTGGTTGAGTGGCTAATAGCCCGGGCAGAGACCGTCGGAATAGTGCGGCGAACCCTTGGGGCGTTGCCGATACTGCGTATACGAGGATACCTACATCCGTTAAGCTGAGCGCCGCGTCAAACGGGAGCATCGATTGCAAGGATTTGCGGAAAGCGTGATGCAGGGGCCGCGAACCGTGGCCGAACAGGTCGCCAATGTCCTGCGCGAAGCGATTGCCGGTGGAACCATCAAGGCGGGCACTCCGCTGCGCCAGGACGAATTGGCCGAGCAGTTTGGCTTCAGCCGCATGCCAATTCGTGACGCCCTTCGCCAATTGGAAGCCGAAGGCATTGTTTCCATCCATCCGACAAAAGGCGCGCAGGTCGCCCGGATGGACGGCGCCGAGATCGGTGAAATCTACGCACTGCGCGAACTGCTTGAATGCGAGGCGGTGCGGCTTTCGCTTCCCAACCTCGCCGGCGCGAAGCTCGACGAGGCGGAACAGGTGCTCGACCAGATCGACGCGGAGCGCAATGTCGGCCGATGGGGTGCGCTGAACCGTGCCTTTCATCTGGCTCTCTACGACGCCTGCGGTAACCGTCGATTGCTCGGCCTGATCGAGGCGCACCACAATGCCGCAGATCGCTACGTCCGCATCCTCCTGTCGAACCTGGATTATCGCAGCCGCTCGCAGACGGAGCACCGCGACCTGCTGGCCGCCTGCAGGGCGCGCAAGGAGGACAAGGCCATAAGCATTCTGAGGCGGCATCTTCGCGAGGGAAGCGAGACGCTGGTCAGCGCGATCAGGGAAGATGGCCTGTCGCGAAAATCCTGACGGCGTGGCTTGAGCTCCGGTTGCCTCTGCGCGCGATCACTGCCACATATTGCAACATCGATACTCGATCCAGGATCATCATGTCCCCCGACAGCAGCCTGCCGGCGCGCGCCCTTGCTCCACGTCGCCACGAAGAGATCCTGCGGCGGCTGGGCGCTCACGGGTCTGTCAGTGTCGCCGAGCTGGCCGGGTTCTTCGATGTCTCACGCGAAACCATCCGCCGCGACCTGAAACTGCTGTCGGATAAAGGACAGCTCGGCATCGTCCATGGCGGCGCTGCCCGTTTCGAGCCGAGCGAACCGGCAATGAGCCTGCGCAGCCAGGAGAATGCCCGGGGCAAGGCTGCGATCGGCAGGATAGCTGCCGGTCTTGTGAAGGACGGCATGGTGGTGTTCCTCGATTCCGGCACCACCACGCTGGCCGTCGCACAAGCCATGACCGACCTGCGCGATCTCACCATCTGCACGGCGAGCCTCCCGATCGCGCTTCTGCTGTGCCACGTCTCAGGCATGCGCGTGCATATGCTGGGTGGCGAAGTCGATCCCGGCGAAGAAGCAGCCTCCGGCATCGACATGCTCGAAGCCATGGCGCGCTTTCGCGTCGACATCGCCTTCCTCGGTGGTGGCGCGCTGTCGCCCGACGGCGAGGTGACCGATTTCACCCGCGCCGGCGCCGAACAGCGCAGCCGCATGATCGCGCTTGCCGCCAAAACCTACTTCGTTCTCGACAGCAGCAAGTTCGCAAAGCTGACGCCGCTCAGGATCCCGAATTTTCAGCACGCCGCCGGCGTGATCGTCGATGCGAAGCCGCAGGCCGACATCGCCGAAGCGCTTGCGCGCAAGGGGCCTGAGCTGATGGTTGCATCTTGATGTGATATTTTGTGGCATTTTGTGTTGATATTTGGAATTCGACTGCTATGATCCGGCTCGTGTCAAAACGGCAGGATCTCCCATGGCAAACCAATTTCCCACCCAGGCGCGCGTCGTCATCGTCGGCGGCGGTATCATCGGCTGCTCGGTCGCATATCACCTGACGAAGCTCGGCTGGACCGATGTTGTGCTGCTCGAACAGGGGCAACTCAGCGGTGGCACCACCTGGCACGCCGCAGGGCTTGTCGGCCAGTTGCGCAGTCACTCCAACATGACCAGCCTGATCAAATACTCCACGCAGCTCTATGGCGAGCTGGAAGCCGAGACCGGGCTTGCCACCGGCTGGAAGAATTGTGGCTCACTGTCGGTGGCGCGGACCGCCGACCGCATGACGGTGCTGAAGCGCACGGCCGCATCGGCACGCGCCCAGGGCGTCGACATCGACGTGATTTCGCCGAAGGAGGCGGCGGATCTATGGCCGGTCATGGCGACCGACGATCTGGTCGGCGCCGTCTGGCTGCCGGGCGACGGCAAGGCCAATCCGACCGATCTCACGCAATCGCTCGCCAAGGGTGCGCGCAATCGCGGCGCGAAAATTATCGAGCGGGTCAAGGTCACTGGTATCAGCCAGAGGAATGGTGTCGCCTGCGGTGTCGAGACGGATCGCGGCAACATTGCCGCCGAGATCGTCGTCAATTGCGCCGGCCAGTGGGCGCGCAAGGTCGGGCTGATGTGCGGTGTCTCGGTGCCGCTGCATTCGGCCGAGCACATGTACATCGTTACCGGCAGGATCGAGGGCGTGCATCCGGACCTGCCCGTGATGCGCGACCCCGACGGTTTTATCTACTTCAAGGAAGAGGTCGGCGGCCTGGTCATGGGCGGCTTTGAGCCGCACGCCAAGCCGTGGGGCATGAATGGCATTCCCGAAAATTTCGAGTTCGCGCTGTTGCCGGACGATTGGGATCAGTTCGAGATCCTGATGGAAAACGCGCTGGTCCGCGTACCGCAATTGGCGGAGGCCGAGGTCAAGAAATTCTACAACGGTCCCGAGAGCTTCACGCCGGACAACAATTTTCTCCTTGGCGAGGCGCCGGAGCTGAAGAATTTCTATGTCGGCGCCGGCTTCAATTCGATGGGCATCGCCAGCGCCGGCGGTGCGGGCAGGGCGCTGGCGGAATGGATCGTCAATGCCGCGCCGACCATGGATCTATGGCCGGTCGATATCAGGCGTTTCGCCCCCTTCAACAACAATCCGCGCTGGCTGCATGACCGTGTCAAGGAAACGCTCGGCCTGCACTACGCCATGCCGTGGCCGAACCGCGAACTGGATACCGCACGGCCGTTCCGCCGGTCGCCGCTCTACGACCGGCTCGCCGTCAAGGGCGCCTGCTTCGGTTCCAAAATGGGCTGGGAGCGCGCCAACTGGTTCGCGGCACCGGGAGAAAAAGCCGAAAACGACTATGCCTTCGGCCGTCAGAACTGGCACGAGGCGGTCAAGCGCGAGACGAAGGCGACACGCGAAGCCGTCGCCGTCTTCGACCAGACCTCTTTCGCCAAGCTCCTCGTGCAAGGCCACGATGCCTGCGCCGCGCTCAACTGGATCTGCGCCGGAAATATCGACGTACCGGTCGGTACGTCTGTTTATACGGGCGTGCTCAATGCACGTGGCGGCTATGAAAGCGATTTCACCGTGATGCGGCTTGGCGTGGAGAAATTCCTTATCGTCACCGGTTCGGCGCAAGCCATCCACGATGCCGACTGGATCGTCAAAAACATCCCGTCCAACGCGCATGCAATCTTGACCGATGTCACCTCGTCCTACGCGGTACTGGCATTGATGGGGCCGCGCTCGCGCGATCTGCTGGGCAAACTCTCCTCGGCCGATCTCTCCAACGCCGGCTTTCCCTTCGCCACCATCCGCGATATCGATATCGGCTATGCCACCGCCTATGCCAACCGCATGACCTATGTCGGCGAACTGGGCTGGGAACTGATCGTGCCGACCGAATTCGCCGTCGGCGTCTATGAGGCACTGCATGAGGCTGGCAGCGAGTTTGGCCTGATCGATGCCGGTTACTACGCGCTCGACGCCTTGCGTATCGAAAAGGGTTTTCGCGCCTGGGGTCGTGAGCTGACGCCAGATATCAATCCCTGGCAGGCTGGGCTTGGCTTCGCCGTCGCGATGGACAAGCCGGGTGACTTTATCGGCCGCGACGCGCTGGTTGAGACGAAGCCATCAGCACCGGCAAGACGCGTCGTGCTGTGCACGCTCGATGATGCCGAGCCGATGCTGTGGGGCGGCGAACTGATCCTGCGCGACGGCAAGCCGGTCGGCGAAGTCCGCTCGGCCGCCTACGGCCACACGCTTGGCCGCTCGGTGGCGCTCGGGCTGATCGAGAACGAGGCGGGCGTCGATGCTGCGTTTCTCACCGGTGGTCGTTTCGAGATCGACCTTGCCGGCGTTCGCCATGCCGCGACAGCACATCTGCGCAGCCCCTACGATCCGAAGTCGGAGCGGGTGAAGGCTGATGTGGTGGAGGTTCGCGCTGCCGCCTAATCCGCCGACATGGACCTTGCCATATCCAGGAACGCCCGCACCAGTTTGCCGCCGCTGCGTTCACGCAGGCAGATCAGCGCTTCGTCCATCAGGGTCTCGGGAGCATCGATGGTGATCGGCACCAGCCGCGAATCCTGGCCGAATTCGGCCGCCGAGACAAAGCCGATGCCGGCGCCCGATGCGACGATCTCGCGGACCGCTTCGCGGCCCTCGGCTTCGATCGCCGGCCTGAGTTCGATTTTCGAGGCGGCTGCGAGATCTTCGAGTTTCTGACGCGTCTTCGAACCGCGCTCGCGCATGACCAGCGATTCCTGCGCGAGTTGCTTGAGGGTGAGCGACTTTTTCGCGGCCAGCGGGTGGTCGATGGATGCAAACGCGATGATCGGCGTCGAGTTGAGTTTCAGCACCTCGAAATCGCGCCCTGTCGGCACCTCGCCCAGCACGCCGATGTCGGCATCGTAGCTGTAGAGGCTGCTGATCACCGTCTCGGTGTTGCCGGCGCGCACCGAAACCTGCACGCCGGGGTAGCGGGCCCGGAAGCTGCCGAGAATGTGAAGCAGATGATGTGCGGCATCGGCGACGATGCGTAGCGTGCCGGAACGCAGCGCGCGCGACTCCGTCAGCAACTCCAGCGCCTGTTGCTCGGTATCGAACATGCGGTGGGTTATCTCGAGCAGCTTTTGGCCCGAATGGGTCAGCGTGACCTGCTTCTTGTTGCGGTTGAACAACAGCACATCATACTCTTCCTCGAGCTTGCGCACCTGGTCCGAGATCGCCGGCTGGGTCAGGAAGAGCGCTTCGGCAGCGCGTGAAAAGCCACCGGAGATGGCCACCTGGTGAAAGGCCCGCAATTGGACGTAGCGCATCTTACGTGCCTCCGACATTTCTGAAATCGCCAACATCCTATCATAAGTACAGCTTGGGAAAAGATAGAAATGAACGATTTGACTTATGTTTAGGCAGCCATCAGCCTGAGTGTGGGTCGACGTCTCTGCCGGCCGTTGGCCGGGAGGTCGCTATGCAATTTTCCATCATCCTGCTGCACCTGGCGGGTGCCGTCATGCTGCTGCTCTGGGCCGTGCACATGGTGCGCACGGGCGTCGAGCGCGCCTGCGGCCCTGCCTTGCGCGATGCGCTGAGACAGGCGCGGGGTGCGCGGATCAGGTCGGCGGGCGTCGGCACCGTGCTTGCCGTGCTGCTGCAAAGCTCGACCGCAGTCGCCATCCTGGCGGCCGGGTTTGCCGTCAGCGGCATGGTTTCGGTGTCGGCGGGGCTGGCGATCCTGCTGGGCGCCGACCTCGGTTCCGCTCTGGTCGTCCAGGTGCTGTCGTTCGATCTGAGCTGGCTGGTGCCGGCGCTGATCCTGGTCGGCGGCGCCATGGCCCTGAAGTTCGAGGCGCGCGGCATCAAGCAGGGCGGACGCATCCTGATGGGCGTCGCCTTCGTTCTGTTGTCGCTGCATATGATCGGCGAGGCGACCGCACCCATGCGGCAGAGCACCTTGCTGCCACTGGTGATCTCCTACCTGCGCGCGGACTATTTCACCGCCTTCGCCGCTGCTGCCCTGTTCACATGGCTGATCCACTCCAGCGTAGCGGCGATCCTGCTGTTCGTCACGCTTGCCGCGCAAGGCGTCTTGCCGGTCGAGGTCGGCCTGTTCTTCATCCTCGGCGCCAATTGCGGTGGTGCGCTGATTGCGGTGTGGCTGACACGCGGCGATGCCGTCGAGGCGCGCCGTGTCCCGCTTGGCAATCTGATCTTTCGCGGCACGACGGCGCTCGCCGCCTTGTTTGCGCTTCAGGCCGTGACCTTCCCGGCGCATCTGTTCGGCGTAACCGAAGGCCGCCAACTGGTCAACCTGCACCTTGCCTTCAATCTGGTACTCGTCATCGGCTGCTTGCCGTTCACCGGCACGATGGAAAAGCTCGCCACCTTGCTGATCCCCGACAGGCCAGCGGCAAAGGCAGGGGAGGCTGGGGACCTGATGTCACGCCGCACCAGCGCGCTCGACCGCACCGTCATGCGCACACCCGGTCTCGCTCTGGCCAGTGCGACCCGCGAGTTGCTGCGCGTGGGCGAAGTCGTCGAGGTGATGCTGCGCCCGGTGATGGATTTCTTCGACGCCGGCACCGCCGACCAGATACGCCAAGCCCAAAAACTCGATGAGGAGGTCAACCGCGCCCACACCGAGATCAAGCTCTACATTGCCGAAGTCAATCGCGGCAGCATGAGCGCGGCCGAGGCGCAGCGCGGCATCGAGCTCACCGACTTCGCCATCAATCTCGAACGCGCCGGCGATATCGTCGCCAAGAACCTGCTCGTGCTCACCCAGGAGCTGCGTGACAAGAACCTGCGCTTTTCACGCGACGGCTGGAGCGAACTGGCCGGGCTTCACAACCGTGTCATGGCCAACATGCAGCTTGCGCTCAATGTGCTGGTGTCGAGCGATCTCGAGTCGGCGCGGCAACTCGTCGTCGAGAAGGAGCATATGCGCAGACTGGAACGCACGAGCCACGACCGTCACCTCAAGCGCCTGCAATCGGGAATGCCGCAGAGCATCGACACCAGCGACATCCATCTGGAGGCGGTGCGGGCACTGAAGGAAATCAACTCGCTGATGGCTTCTGTCGCCTATCCGCTGCTGACGCAGAGCGGTGATCTGCTCGAAAGCCGGCTGGCGAGAGGGGCAGCGGAAGGGAGGGCTCCTGCACTGGCCTGACGGGTGACATTCTCCGCTGGCGAGTGGCAATCTTTGCCATCGTTAGAATCGATACATCGATACAAAATAACGATTTTACAAATAGATCATTCAGGCCAAGAATAAGGCCACATCGAACGCAGATCGAGCGGAGGACAACATGCTCGCCGAGACGAAATTTGCCGCGGAGCCGCTGGCCAGTCCGGCGCTGGGCGAGCCGTATCTTCTGACCCCAGGGCCGCTTACCACGGCCTATTCGGTCAAGGAGGCGATGTTGCGCGACTGGGGATCGTGGGACGGCGACTTCCGCGCCATGACATCGGATATGCGTCGCCGCCTGCTGGCGCTGACCGGGGACAGGAACGATGAGTTCGACTGCGTGCCGATGCAAGGGAGCGGTTCCTTCTGCGTCGAAGCGATGCTGGGTTCGTTTGTGCCCAGAGATGGCAAGGTTCTGGTGCTGGCCAACGGCGCCTACGGCCTGCGCGCCGCGCAGACCATGCACTATCTCGGCCGCGCCTACACGCTGATCGACAAGGGCGACTATCTGCCGCCGCGCGGCGACGAGGTGGCGGCGGCCCTCGCGGCCGACCCTGATATCACCCATGTCATCGCCATCCATTGCGAGACCAGCTCCGGCATCCTCAATCCGGTCGCCGAGATTGCGCAAGCCGTCCATGCCAAGGGTCGCAAGCTGCTGGTCGATTCCATGAGCGCCTTCGGCGCCGTAGCGCTCGACGTCAACGATATCCGCTATGAGGCGATGGTCTCGTCCGCCAACAAGTGCATCGAGGGCGTTCCGGGCTTCGGCTTCATCATCGCCCGCAAGAGCGAGCTGGAGGCTGCCAAAGGCAGGAGCCATTCGCTGTCGCTCGATGTCCACGCCCAGTGGGCGCACCTCAACAAAACCGGCCAGTGGCGCTACACGCCGCCGACGCACGTCGTCGCTGCCTTCCTCGAAGCACTGCGCCAGCACGAGGCCGAAGGCGGCGTCGCCGGCCGTGGCGCTCGCTATACGAGGAACCGCGACGTCATGGTGGCCGGCATGCGCGACCTCGGTTTCGAGACACTGCTCGGGGATCGCTGGCTGTCGCCGATCATCGTCACCTTCTTCAACCCGGCCCATGCCAGTTTCGCCTTCGACCGCTTCTACGATCTGATGAAGGACAAGGGCTTCATCATCTATCCGGGCAAGCTGACCGCCGTCGATAGCTTCCGCGTCGGCTGCATCGGCCAGATGGACGAACATGTCATGCGCCGCGTCGTCGAGGCGGCGGCCTTCTCGCTTCATGAAATGGGCGTCGACACCGCCGCTCCACCCGCCGCGGCACTCGCCGAACGCGCCAAACTCGCCGCCTGAAGCGGCCGATCTCGAGGATATCAGATGAACCAGATGTCTCCCATCAACGTCGCGGTCAACGGCCGCACCTACGCCTGGCCGCGTGTGCCGGCCATCGCCATCTGCCTTGACGGCTGCGAGCCGGCCTATCTCGATGAGGCGATCGAGGCCGGGTTGATGCCGGCGCTGGTCAGGATCAAGCAGAAGGGCACCGTACGTTTTGCGCACTCTGTCATTCCGAGCTTCACCAACCCCAACAATCTGTCGATCGCCACAGGAAGGCCACCGTCGGTGCACGGCATCTGCGGCAACTATCTCTATGAGCGCGAGACCGGCAAGGAAGTGATGATGAATGACCCGCGCTTCCTGCGCGCGCCGACCATTTTCCAGGCCTTCTACGATGCCGGCGCCAAGGTCGCCGTGGTCACCGCCAAGGACAAGCTGCGTGCCTTGCTTGGCAAGGGCCTTGCCTTCGATGAAGGCCGCGCGCTGTGCTTTTCGGCGGAAAAATCCGACACCACCACCAGGGCCGAGCACGGCATCGACAATGCCTCGAAACATTTTGGGCTGCCCGTGCCGGAGGTCTATTCGGCCGAACTGTCGGAATTCGTCTTTGCCGCCGGTGTGCAGCTGCTGAAGGAGTTCCGTCCCGACATCATGTACCTGACGACCACAGACTATGTGCAGCACAAATACGCGCCGGGCGTGCCGCAGGCCAACGCCTTCTACGAGATGTTCGACAAATACCTGACCGAGCTTGATGCGCTTGGCGCGGCGATCGTCGTCACCGCCGACCATGGCATGAAGCCCAAGCACAAGGCGGACGGTTCGCCCGACGTCGTCTATGTCCAGGACCTTCTCGACGAGTGGCTGGGCAAGGACGCCGCCCGCGTCATCCTGCCGATCACCGACCCCTATGTCGTGCATCACGGCGCGCTCGGCTCGTTTGCCACCGCCTATCTGCCTGATGGCGCAGATCAGGCCGGCATCATGGCCCGGCTGGCGAAGATCGACGGCATCATGCTGGTCGTCGACAGCCCGACGGCGTGCGAGCGCTTTGAGCTGCCGGCAGATCGCATCGGCGACATCGTGCTGATCTCGACCGAGAACAAGACGATCGGCACCTCAGAACATCGCCATGACCTGGCGGCTCTGAACGAACCGCTACGGTCGCATGGTGGGCTGACCGAGCAGGAGGTGCCGTTCATCGTCAATCGTGTGCTGCCGGAATTGCCTGATGAACCTGTGTTGAGAAACTTCGACGCCTTTTACTACGCCACAATGGCGGCGGCACTGGCGGGCTGAGCGCTAGTGTCGACCCCCCACTCCGCCTCGCTACGCTCGGCACCTCTCCCCCGATCGACGGGGGAGAGGAAGGCGCCAGGGTTAGCCGCGGCTTAGCCGGGAAACGTGGGGGCGCCGACTTCGCCTGATTTCCTCTCCCCCGTCGATCGGGGGAGAGGTGGCCCGAAGGGCCGGAGTGGGGGTCGACCCCGCGACGTACCCAAGAATCTGCTGGAGCAGAACCCATGACCAAACTCGACCCTTCCATCAAAGTCCGCCACGAGCCGATGCGCATTGCCGGCAAGAAAGTTGATGCCGACGGCGTCGTCGAGGTGCGCTACCCCTGGAACGACACCGTTATCGGCACCGTGCCGGCCGGGCGTGCCGAGCACGCGCGAAAAGCATTCGAGATCGCCGCCAGCTACAAATCGAAGCTGACGCGCTACGAGCGTCAGCAGATCCTGTTCCGCGCCGCCGAGGCATTGGCGTCGCGCCGCGAAGAAATCTCCGATCTCATCACGCTCGAGCTCGGCATCTCCAAGACGGACTCGCTCTATGAGGTCGGCCGTGCCTATGACGTGTTCACGCTGTCGGCGCAGATGTGCATCCAGGATGACGGCCAGATCTTCTCCTGCGACCTCACCCCGCACGGCAAGGCGCGCAAGATCTTCACCACCCGCGAGCCGTTGAAGGCGATCTCGGCGATCACGCCGTTCAACCACCCGCTCAACATGGTCTCGCACAAGGTGGCGCCGGCGATCGCCACCAACAATTGCGTGGTGGTCAAGCCGACCGAATTGACGCCGATGACGGCGCTTCTCCTGGCCGACATTCTCTATGAAGCCGGTCTGCCGCCCGAAATGCTGTCGGTGGTGACCGGCTGGCCCGCAGACATCGGCAACGAGATGATCACCAACGACAATATCGACCTGATCACTTTCACCGGCGGCGTGCCGGTCGGCAAGATGATCGCCCGCACCGCCGGCTACAAGCGCCAGGTGCTGGAACTCGGCGGCAACGACCCGCTGATCATCCTCAACGATCTCTCCGACGAGGATCTGGCCAGAGCCGCGGATCTGGCCGTCGCCGGCGCGACAAAGAACTCCGGCCAGCGCTGCACCGCGGTCAAGCGCATCCTGGTTCAGGAAAGCGTCGCCGACCGCTTCGTGCCGCTGGTGCTGGAGCGGGCGAAAAAAATCCGCTTCGGCGATCCGATGGACCGCTCGACCGACCTTGGCACCGTCGTGCACGAGAAGGCGGCGGCGCTGTTCGAAGCCCGCGTCCACATGGCCGCCGAGCAGGGCGCCGAAATCCTCTACAATCCGGGTCGTCAGGGCGCGTTGCTGCCGCCGATCGTTGTCGATCGCGTTCCTCACACATCCGAATTGGTGATGGAGGAGACGTTCGGCCCGATCATCCCGATCGTTCGCGCGCCGGACGACGATGATGCGCTGATCGCACTGTCCAACTCGACCGCCTTCGGCCTGTCGTCGGGCGTCTGCACCAACTCTTTTCCGCGCATGCAGAAATACATCGCCGGCCTTCAGGTCGGCACCGTCAACATCTGGGAAGTGCCGGGCTACCGCATCGAGATGTCGCCCTTCGGCGGCATCAAGGATTCGGGCAATGGCTACAAGGAAGGCGTCATCGAGGCGATGAAGAGCTACACCAATGTGAAGACATTTTCGCTGCCCTGGTCCTGACCGGGCGGCATTGACGGATAAGACAACCGAGGGAGCGTTCGCCGCTCCCTCATTCGCGTTTCGGAGACCATGATGGCCGCGATCAAAGAGCTTGTGCACACCGAAGGCGATTCCAACACCACAGCGGCTCGCGGCCGATGGGATGCCGGGCAGGACGATCCGCGGATCCGCGGCTTGCTCGATCGCGACGCGGCTGCCTTCATGCACCAGAGTCTGTCCAGCCCCTGCCTTTCGACCATCGCGAAGGCGCAAGGCATCTGGATCGAGGACACCGCTGGCCGCCGCTTCATGGATTTCCACGGCAACAGCGTGCATCACCTCGGCTACGGCCATCCAAGGCTGGTCACGGCGATCAAAAAGCAGCTCGATGAGCTCTGCTTTGCGCCGCGCCGCTTTACCTGCGAGCCCGCCGTCGAGCTGGCGGAGAAGCTGGCGGCATTGGCGCCCGGCGATCTCGGCAAGGTGCTGTTCACCACCGGTGGTTCGGATGCCATCGAGGTCGCGCTGAAGATCGCCCGCGCCGCGACCGGCCGCTTCAAGACGGTGTCGTTCTGGGATGCGTTCCACGGGGCCGGCTTCGGCGCTGCAAGCGTCGGCGGCGAGGCGACCTTCCGCTCGCACATATCAGGCCCGATGATGACCGGCACCGAGCACGTCGCACCCTGGGACGGCTATCGCTGTCCCTATGGCCACGATTCCCTCGAAACCTCGGGGCTCGCTTGCGCCAACATGATCGCCTATGTGCTCGGCCGCGAACAGGACGTGGCGGCGGTCGTCGCAGAACCGATGCGGGCGACGCCCAACCCGCCGCCGCCCGGTTTCTGGAAGCGGGTTCGCGAAGCCTGCGACCGGCACGGCACGCTGCTGATCTTCGACGAGATCCCGACCGGGCTGGGCAAGACGGGAAAATTCTTCGCCCACGAGCATGATGATGTGACGCCCGACATCGTCGTCCTCGGCAAGTCGCTCGGCGGCGGCATCCTGCCGATCGCCGCCGTCATCGCGCGCCGCGACCTCGACGTCACCGGTGGCTTCGCGATCGGCCACTACACCCACGAGAAGAACCCGGTGACGACCCGCGCCGCACTGACGACGATCGACATCATCCTGGAGGAAGGATTGGTCGAACGCGCGGCCGAACTTGGCCGGCACATGCTGGAGCGTATGCAGCACCTGATGGCGCGCTCGCCCCATGTCGGCGACGTCAGGGGCAGGGGACTGATGGTCGGCGTCGAGCTCGTCGAGGATCGCGATACGCGCGAGCCGGCGCGCGATCTCGCCGAACGCGTCTTCTATGCTTGCCTGGGGCAGGGGCTGAGCTTCAAGGTCAGCCAGGGCAATGTGCTGACGCTGTCGCCGCCGCTGGTCATTTCGAAAGCTGATCTCGATCGTGCGCTCGACATCCTCGAGACCGCCGTGCTGGCGGCCTGACCATGAAGGCCGTGCGCACCGACCGCGAGCTCGAATGCCCCGAAATCGACGCGGGCTTGCGGGCGAGGGGGGGCGATCTGGTGGTGACTGTCCGCTCGTCCGACCCGCGTTTGCGGGCACAGACAACGGGCGTTTCGTTCGGCTGACCATAACCGTCTCCGTGCCAATCGTGGGCTTTCGCAAGCGCGAAATAGCGGCCGCAACAGGCATGCGACAGTTCCATGACGACTATCAGTAGAAGTTTGCCTGTCATAAAATAAATAGATTTTACTTATCGATCACCAATCCCCAGAGTTGACCCAACGACGACATCCACAAGCGCTACAGGGCCGCAATGTCCACCGGCGCGATCGTCACAGTGCATCGCAGAATGTGCCAACAATCAAAGGGGAACTGAGCATGAAATCGCGCAACGCAACTATCGCAATGGCCTTCGCCGCGGCATTGATGTCATCCGCCGCCTTTGCCGAAACCTCCGAACTGACAGTCTATACCGCCATTGAAGCCGAAGATCTCGCCCGCTACGCCGAGACTTTCACAAAGAGCCATCCCGACATCAAACTGAACTTTGTCCGCGACTCCACGGGTGTCGTTACCGCCAAGCTGTTGGCCGAAAAGGACAATCCGCAGGCCGACGTTGTCTGGGGCCTTGCCGCTACATCGCTTCTGGTGCTGAAGACCGAAGGCATGCTTGAGCCCTACGCGCCAAAAGGCGTCGAATTGCTCAAGCCGAAGTTTGTCGACAAGGACACGCCACCGGCCTGGGTTGGCATGGACGCCTGGGCGGCTTCGATCTGCTTCAACACCGTGGAGGGCAAAAAGCTTGGCCTCGCCGAGCCGACCAGCTGGAAAGATCTTACCAAGCCGGAATACAAGGGTCACATCGTGATGCCGAACCCGGCCTCGTCCGGCACCGGCTTCCTCGATGTATCGAGCTGGCTGCAGTTGTTCGGCGAGAAGGATGGTTGGGCCTATATGGATGCCCTGCATCAGAATATTGATGCCTACACGCATTCTGGTTCGAAGCCGTGCAAAATGGCCGCCGCCGGTGAAACCGTAATCGGCATCTCGTTCGAGTTCCGCGCCGCGAAATCGAAGAAGGAGGGCGCTCCCCTCGATATCGTCATCCCGTCCGAAGGCATCGGCTGGGACATGGAGGCATCCGCGATCGTTGCGGGAACGAAAAATCTCGAAGCCGCCAAAACGCTGCTCGACTGGTCGATCAGCAAGGAGGCCAACGAGATGTACAATGTAGGTTATGCGGTTCTGGCTATGCCGAATGTCGCCAAGCCGGTCGAATTCCTGCCCGCAGATATCGAGTCCAAGATGATCGACAATGACTTCGAGTGGGCGGCCAACCACCGCAAGGCCATTCTCGACGAGTGGACGAAGCGCTACGACGCCAAGTCTGAGCCCAAGAGCTAGACGCAGAGCATTTCGACAGGGCGCCGTCAGAGCGGCGCCCTTCTCGTAACTCTTCCCGGATGGTCAAAATGAGACACGAACCCGTCGCTGATCTATCGGCAACGCTGGCCGAGGTGCATCCCATGACCGCTGCCGGCAACACGGCTTACCTGCGGATCGAACATCTCTGGAAGGCCTTCGGCGAGTTCCATGCGCTGAAGGACATCTCGCTCGACATCAACGAAGGCGAATTCATCTGCTTTCTCGGCCCTTCGGGTTGCGGCAAGACCACGCTGCTGCGCGCCGTCGCCGGCCTCGACCTGCAGACCAGAGGCGTCGTCCGCCAGGGGGGCAGGGATATCTCAACGCTGCCGCCGTCAAAACGCGACTACGGCATCGTGTTTCAGTCCTACGCGCTGTTTCCCAATCTGACGATTGAAAGGAACATCGCCTTTGGCCTGGAAAACACCAAACGGCCGCGCGCCGAGATCGATGCCCGCGTCAAGGAATTGCTCATGCTGGTCGGCTTGCCCGATCAGGCGAAGAAATACCCAGCGCAGCTTTCCGGCGGGCAGCAGCAGCGCATCGCGCTCGCCCGGGCCATCGCCACCTCGCCCGGCCTGCTTCTGCTCGACGAGCCGCTGTCGGCGCTCGACGCCAAGGTGCGCGTGCACTTGCGCCACGAGATCAAGGGGCTGCAGCGCAAGCTCGGCGTCACCACGATC
>NZ_RZQI01000381.1:0-5485 GCF_003998335.1 Mesorhizobium sp. M7A.F.Ca.CA.002.05.1.1
CGGGAACGCCGCGCGAGAATTTTTGTCGATACAGTTGCCGTCCCCGCGCGACCTCGACCTCGAGATGGTCCGACAGCGCGTTGACCACGGACACGCCGACGCCATGCAGGCCACCTGATGTCTCGTAAACCTTGGAGTCGAACTTGCCGCCCGAATGCAGCGTCGTCATGATCACTTCGAGCGCCGGCTTCTTGAACTTCGGGTGCGGATCGATCGGGATGCCGCGGCCATTGTCGGTCACGGCGAGATAGCCGTCGGCCGAGAGCTCGACATCGATGAAGGTGGCATGGCCGGCTACCGCCTCGTCCATCGAATTGTCGATGACCTCGGCGAACAGATGGTGCATCGCCTTGTCGTCGGTGCCGCCGATATACATGCCTGGCCGGCGGCGCACCGGCTCCAGCCCTTCCAGCACCTCGATGTCGGCAGCGCTATAGCCCTCGCTGCCATCCTTGATTGAGGCAGGACGCTTGGTGGCCTGCACCAGCGGATCCGCCGGGCGCGCCGGTGTGCGAACCGGCTGCGGCTGCTTGTCCATATTGCCGAAGAGATCGTTGTTGTCGTCCATGCCTGCCATAGGGTCCGGTGCTGCGAATCACCTCGCGATACTGCCACGCTTTTCAGCGCCAAGCGACCGAGGTTCCTGTTCCGTTCGGGGATCTGATCCCTCTTAACCCAAAACCATTCGATAACCAAGCTGGCGGAAATAGGTCCGATGCCGCCGCGCAAGATTCCTGATTCTTTAACAATGCGGCCTAGCGTGAGCCCAACAAAACAAGAAACTGCTGATATCAGGGGTTTAGGCGTGAGGGGCAAGGCCATATCGATGATCGGCATCGCCGCCGTTTTCGGGGCGATCTCGATCTTTGCCGCGGATTTCTGGGTCAAAAGCCAGGCCGAGGCCGATTCCGAAGAGAAGACGTCGTCGATCCCGGCACTTGTTGTGCCGAAGGTCGAGTTCAAGACCATCGTGGTGGCGAATGCCCCATTGCGCTACGGCATGGCGCTCGACCGCGCGCAGCTCAGCGAAATCCCGTGGTCGCAAGAGGCCGTGCCGCAGGGCGCCTTCACCACCATCAATGCCTTGCTCGCCGACGGCACTCGCGTGGTGCTGTCGCCTATCGAGGTCAACGAACCGGTGCTGCTGACCAAGCTGTCTGGGCCAAATGGCCGCGCGACGCTTTCCAACATGATGACGCCCGGAATGCGGGCGGTCACCATCCGCACCGACGAGATAGCCGGCGTCGGCGGCTTCGTCACGCCCGGTGACCGCGTTGACGTGGTGCTGACGCGCGATGCCGGCGAAATTCAGGAAGTGGCCAAGAATGCGCAAGGGGCCGCCGGTTCGACCATCACCTCCGAGATCGTCGTCGCCGATGCCAAGGTGCTGAGCGTCGGGCAGGGCGCCGACGAGCGCCAGACGACGCCGCAGATTTCCAATTCGGTGACTATCGAGGTGACGACAGACGGCGCGCAGAAAGTGGCGTTGGCCCGCACCGTCGGCACCTTGTCCCTGTCGCTTCGATCCGCCAGCGAAGGCGGTGACGGCAAGAACGGCGTCACCACCATCTCCTCCTTCGGCGGATCGGTCGCCTCGGATGTGCAGGCCGCGGCCGGCTCGGTGTTCGACGCCGTCACCAAGGAGCCGGAGAAACCGAAGTTCAAGACGGTCATCGTAACGCGCGGCACGAAGGCCGAGGAATACCAGGTTCCTTCGCGGGACCAGAAATAAGCCAGTGGGGACTGGGTGAGGGACGGGACAATGTTCGGGCTGTTCACATATCGGGTCATGGGGCGGTTGCGCATTTTGCGTGCGGTGGCTGTCGCGTCTTCGCTGGCTGCTGCCGCGATGCTGGCTTTCGGCGCCTCGGCGAGAGCTGACAACGACATCGTCTATGTGTCGTCGACCAAGAATGCGTCGATCAAGGTTGCCAAGGGCAAGCCGAAGACGATCATGACCAGTGCCGCCTTCTACCAGATCGTCATCGGCGACCCGGAGATCGCCAACGTCAATCCGCTGACCGACAAATCCTTCTACGTGCTCGGCAACAATCTCGGCACTACCGGCATTGCGCTGTTCGATGAGAAGAAGCAGCTTGTCGGCACCGTCGACATCGAGGTGACGCTCGACACAGACCAGCTGGCCAGCACCATTCGGGCCAGCGTGCCGGATGCCAGGATCAAGGTCGGATCGGCCAACGGCCGGGTCGTGCTGTCGGGCGAGGCGGATGACGCGGTCGCCGCCGAAAAGGCAAACAAGATCGCGACGCGCTTTTCCGGCACCGAGGAGGTCATCAACTCGGTCAACATCTCATCGTCGCAGCAGGTCCAGCTCAATGTCCGTTTTGTCGAGATCAACCGCCAGGCGGGTCAGGATCTGGGCGCCAAATACGCCGCCAATTTTGCCTACGGCCTCGGTGGCCGCGACGTCTCGATCGATCCGGGTACAGTGCCGGCCGCCGGCACCGGCGAGATCATCGGCAGGCTTTTGTCGAACGGCGTGTCGATCGATATCGCCATCAAGGCGCTAGAAGAGCGCGGCCTGGCGCGGCGGCTGGCCGAGCCGAACCTGATCGCCCGTTCCGGCCAGACAGCGAGCTTTCTCGCCGGCGGCGAATTCCCGATCCCGGTCTCCGAGGACGACGGCAAGATCTCGGTCAGCTACAAGAAATACGGCGTCAGCCTGGATTTCACGCCGACCGTCCTCAAGGATGGGCTGGTCAGTCTGGACATCGCGCCGGAAGTCTCCTCGATCGACGCGTCGGCCTCCTACAATATCGGGACCATCTCGGTTCCCGGCTTCATCGTGCGCCGTGCCAGGACGTCGGTAGACCTGAAGAACGGCCAGAGCTTCATGATCGCTGGACTGCTGCAGTCGCAAAACGACATCACCACGTCGCGCATTCCCGGCCTCGGCAAGATGCCGGTGCTTGGGGCGCTGTTTTCCTCGAAATCCTATCAGCGGCGCGAGACCGACCTCGTCATCATCGTGACGCCCTATCTGGTCAAGCCGGTCGATCCGGAGAAGAAGCTCGTCGAGCCGACCGATGGCACGCAGCCGGCCAGCAACGCCGACTATTTTCTCAACAACACCGAGGAAGTGAAGGATTCCGATGCCGGTCGCACCGTGGCGCTGGCAGACGGCCGCGTCACTCAACCTGCAGCGGCCGCTTCGGCTGGGCATTTCCTCGACCTGCCGAAGGATTGAAGTCATGCGTCTGGTCTTTGGATCGAGCGTCGCCTTGCTGCTGACCGGCTTTGCCGCCGGCTGCACCAGCGACGACTATGTGCGCAGCGAAGGGCCGACGGCCGGCGCCGGAAATGCGCAGGCCGCCAACACCGTCATGCAGATGGTCGATCCCTGGAAATACGGGGTCCAGAACACCAGGCTCCTGGTGCCGGCCCAACGAGGCAGTGCCGCGGCTGTCACACCCGATCAGGCGGCCGGTGCCAAGGCGTCGCAGTCCAGCACGACCAATTGATCCCACGGGCAAATGATCCAACGGTCGATCGACCTGACAGGCTGACAGAATGGCAAACGGCATCAAGACCAGGAAGATCCTGCTCGTATCGACCGACAGGACATTTGCGCAGGACACGCGCACCGCATTTTCCGCCTCCGAGATCATACAGCTCTCGACAGTGGAGAAGAACGTCACCGAGTTGCGCGGCGAGATCCAGGAAGCCGACTTCGGCGCCATCATCGTCGACATGGATGCGGCAAGGCTGGAGGAGGTCGAGTCGCTGCAGCGCATTATGCGCCGGCTGGAGGACAAGGTTCCGGTCGTCGTCGTCACGCAGGAGTTCAACGCCGCCGCGGTGCGCATTCTGGTGCAGCTCAAGGTCGCGGATTTCCTGGTCAAGCCGATCACCACGGCCGATCTGGTGCGCTCCGTCGTGCGGGCGCTGCAGGGACCCGGGCGCGAGGAAAACACCGAATCGCAGATCTACACCTTCATGCCTGCCGCGGGCGGCGTCGGCACCACCACGCTGGCGCTGCAGACCGCTTTCCAGCTGCATCACTCGGTGACGCGCGGCGCCTCGACCTGCGTCGTCGATCTCAATTTCCAGCAGGGCGCCTGTGCCGAATATCTCGACCTCGAACCGCGTTTCGACATCACCGAGATCGAGAACCAGCCCGAGCGTCTCGACCGGCAACTGCTCGACGTGATGCTGTCCAAGCATGCCAGCGGGCTGTGCGTGCTGGCGGCACCGGCGCATCCAGCAGAGATGCGCTCGTTCAAGACCGATGTCGTGGTGCGCATGCTGGACCTCGTTTCGGCCTATTTCGACAATGTCGTCATCGACATGCCACGCACCTGGTTTCCATGGACGGAAACCGTGCTGCTCGGTTCCAACAAGCTCTACATCGTCGCGGAAATGACGGTGCCGTGCCTGCGCCACACCCAGCGGCTGATCCAGGCGGTCTACGAGACTGCCGGCAAGGAAGTGAAGCCGAACGTCATCGTCAACCGTTTCGAACAGAAGATGTTCGACAACGGCATCAAGCAGGCGGACGTCCAGGAAATTCTCGGCGAGCATTTCGTCGGCGGTATCGCCAACAACTATCGGCTGGTGCGCGAGGCGGTCGATCGCGGCGTGCCGCTGCACGAGATCGATCCCAACGCCAATGTCGTCAACGATCTGAAAAAGATCATCCTGCCGGAGGAAGCGGTCCCAACACGGGCGAAATCGCGCTCGCTGTTTGGCATGGGCCGTGAATTGCTGAAGAGGAAAGCCGGATGACCAGCCGCTTCTCCGCCCTGCAGAACCGCGATGCGCTTCCGCAGCGCGTGCCTGAGACGACGCCGGTCGCCCATCATGCCGTCGTCATTCCGACCAGCCGAAAGGCTTTGCCGGCAAAGCCGGACACAGCGCCGGCAAAGAATGCCAACAAGGTGCTCGATGCGCGCGTGCGTATCCACCGGCTGCTGCTCGAAGAGATCAATCTTGTCGCGCTGGAGCGTTTGCCGAAGGATGAGATGCGCCGGCAAGTGCGTGATTTCGTGTCGGAAAAGACCAAGCAGGAGCGGATGGCGATCAACACCGTCGAGCTTGACGCGCTGGTCGACGACATCGTCGACGAGATGGTCGGCCTCGGTCCGCTCGAGCCGCTGCTCAAGGACCCCGACATCAACGATATCCTGATCAACGGCCACATGAACTGCTTTGTCGAAAAGAAGGGCAAGCTGCAGCCGGTCCACATTCCGTTCAAGGATGAGGCGCATCTTCTGCGCATCGTCAACAAGATCGTCGCCGCGGTCGGTCGCCGTGTCGACGAATCGCAGCCGATGGTCGATGCCCGCATGCTGGACGGCTCGCGCTTCAACGCGGCCATCCGCCCGGTTGCGGTCGATGGGCCGCTGGTGTCGATCCGCAAATTTTCCAAGAACAAGCTCGGCCTGCACAAACTGGTCGAATTCGGCGCCATCACCCAGAACATGGCCGAAGTGCTGGCGGCGGCCGTGCATGCCCGCAAGACGAC
>NZ_RZQI01000382.1:0-5460 GCF_003998335.1 Mesorhizobium sp. M7A.F.Ca.CA.002.05.1.1
GCGCATGAGATCGATGCCGCGCCAGCGCAGCGCGCTGAGGCTGCCGCCGATTTGCGGCACCAGTTCGGCTTCGAGCGCGCCGGCCCTGAGCGTCAACGGTTCAGGAATTGCAGCCATCGCCCGCCATTCGCCGCGAGGCGCTATTCCGCGGCCGCGCCGGCGGCGCTTTTTCGGGTGGCGTCGACCATCAGCCGCCGTTCCCGGAACACGCCCCATTGCTGGTCGACCAGCACGCCGATGAGGATGACGCCGCCCATCACCGCGAAGTTGAGCGAGGACGGGATGCCGAGCAGGTTGACTAGGTTCTGCAGTTCCTGCAGCAGCACCGTGCCGAGGATGACGCCGATCAGCGAGCCTTCACCGCCGCGCAGCGAGAAGCCGCCGAGCACGGCGGCGGCGATGGCGTAGAGTTCGTAGAACTGGCCGTGGCTGGCCGGAGAGATCGAGCGCGTGTACATGGCGAAATAGATCGCCGACAGCGCCGTCAGCACGCCGCAAATGACGTAGGCGGCGATGACGACGCGGCCGGTGCGGATGCCGGAATATTTCGCCGCCTCCTCGTTCTTGCCGATGGCGTAGAGATAGCGGCCGAACACCGAGCGGTGCAGCACCACCCACATGACGATCGAGATGACGATCAGCGCGATGAAGCTGTTGGGAACGCCATAGGAGCGCCCGGCGGTGAGGAATTCGAGGTCGGGAAAATTCTGGCCGAAGGCAAAACCCGCGGTGCCGTCGGCGGTGTAGAAGCGGGCAACGCCGCGGTAGATCAACAGGCCGCACAGCGTGACGACGAAGGGCTGCAGCTTGAGCCTTGTGATCAGCCAGCCATGCGCCAGGCCAATGATGGCGCCAAGCACCAGGATGAGCACGAAGGCCAGCGGCCATTCCATGCCACGCACGGCGATGAAGTCGATGAACAGCGTGCCAAGCAGCGCTACCACCGAGCCGACCGACAATTCGATGCCGCCGGTGATGATGACGAAGGCCTGGCCGATCGACAGGATGCCGAACAGGCCGATCAGGTTCGAGGTGTTGGCGAGGTTGATCGGCAACAGGAAGCGCGGATTGATGATCGCCACGATCGCCCCGACCACCAAGATCAGGATCAGCAGGCCGAGATCTTTCTTGCTCATCGTCTTCTCCCCAATGCCTGAGCGGATCGCGTTTGCGCGGCCCGTGGCAAGAACTATTTCGGCTGCTTGCCCACCGCCAGGAGCAGCACGTTTTCCTGGCTGAACCGGTCCTTGTCGAGAATACCCGAGATCTGGCCCTCATGCATGACGGCGATGCGGTCGGACACGCCGATCACCTCTTCCATGTCCGAGGAGATCATCAGCACGGCGACGCCGGCATCGGCCAATGCGCGCATCAGGCCATAGATTTCCGCCTTGGCGCCGATGTCGATGCCGCGCGTCGGCTCGTCGAGGATCATCACTTTCGGGTTCATGGCCAGCCATTTGCCGAGCACGACCTTCTGCTGGTTGCCGCCCGACAGCGTGCCGGTGCGCGTCTGCACCGACGGTGCCTTGATGCCGAGATCTTTCTTCTGCTTCTCGGCGGTGGCGGTCTCGGCGCTTGAGGACACCAGCGAGCGGCGCGCATGCGCCGGCAGATTGGGCAGCGAAATATTCTGGGCGATCGACAGGTCGAGCAGGATGCCGGTGAGCTTGCGGTCTTCCGGCACCAGGAAGATGCCATGCGCGACAGCGTCGGCCGCGGACGCCAGCGCGAGCGGCTTGCCGTCGAGCTCGAGCGCGCCGCCAAGCTTCGAGTCGATGCCGAAGAACACCCGCGCCAGTTCGGTGCGGCCGGAACCGACAAGGCCGGCAAGACCGAGGATTTCGCCGCGCCTGACGTCGAGGTCGACCGGCCGGCCGGGATAGGCCGGTGTGCGGATGGCCTTGGCCGCAAGCGCTACGGCGCCGGGCGCACGCGCAGCTTCGGAGGCTTTTTCGCGCTCCTTCAGCATGCGGCCGATCATCAGCTTGACCATCTGGTCGTGGCCGATGTCGTGCTTGCCCAGCGTACCGGCAAGCATGCCGTCGCGCAGCACGACGACGCGGTCGGCGACGCGCTCGACCTCGTGCAGGCGGTGCGAAATGAAGATGACGCTGATGCCGTCGGCCTTCAGCGCCTTGATGACGTCGAGCAATTTGTCGGTTTCGGCGAGCGGCAGGCTCGATGTCGGCTCGTCGAGGATGACCAGCCGCGCCTCGATCGACAGCGCCTTGGCGATCTCGACCATCTGCTGCTGGGCCAGCGACAGGGTCGCAACTTGGGTGTCGGCGGAAAAATTGGCGCCGACGCGCTTCAAAAGCGGCGCCACCATGGTGCGCAGCCTGGCGCGGTCGACGAGCTTCAGCGGCCCGGCGCGCAACGGCTCGCGGCCGAAGAAGATGTTGGCCGCGACATCGAGATTTTCGAACAGGTTGAGTTCCTGGTGGACGAAGGCGATGCCCGAACCCAGGCTGGCTTCGACGGAGAGCCTGTCATGCGCGGTGCCGTCGACCGTGATCGTGCCGCTGTCGGGCGTGGTGACGCCGCCGAGGATCTTCATCAAGGTCGATTTGCCGGCGCCGTTTTCGCCGACGAGGCCGATGACCTCGCCCGGCCTGACCTCCATGGAGAAGCCGTCCAGCGCGACGACGCCCGGATAGGTCTTGCGCACGTTCTCGAGGCTGAGGAACGGGGCGGTCACGGATGCAGCAATGGATGTGTCGGAATAGTTCATCATGCCTGACAGCGATTGGCGGAACGGCCTCCTCGCAGACTGACGGGCCTGATCGAACCCGTCAATAAAAAGCGAGGCGTCGCGCTGCCCCTCACCCTACCCCTTCCGGGGCGAGCCACTTGTCTCGCCCGTCCTTCGGACCCCCGTATAGAGACGGGGAGAGGGGGATTGCCAGCGTTGGAGCGCTTCCCTTCTCCCCGTCACTATACGGGGAGAAGGTGCCGGCAGGCGGATGAGGGGCAGCGCTAACGACGATCAGTTTCCAGACATCGCCTTCAGATTGGCGGCGTAGGCGTCGACGTCATCCTTGCCGATGATCTTGGTCGGGATGATGATGAGGTTGCCTTCCGGGATGCCCGACTTGTCGCCCTTGAGATAGGCAGCCATCAGCTTCATGCCCTGATAGGCCCATTCGAAGGGCTGCTGCACGACGGTGGCGGCAATGGTGCCTTCCTTGACGCCGCCCAGCGTGATCGGATCGTCATCGAAGCCGACGACGGTGATCGAGCCGAGCTTGCCGGCGTCGCGCAGCGCTTCATAGATGCGCGGCGTGTTGTAGGAATAGAAGCCGACCATGCAGGTGACGTCGGGGCTGGCGACCAGCGCGTCCTCGACATTCTTCTTGGCGCGCGCCTGGTCGATGTCGTCGCCGCGCACGTCGATCAGCTCGATCTTGGTGCCGGCCAGGCCGTCCTTCATGCCCTGGATGCGCTCCTTGGCGTTGTCGGCGCCGAGCAGGCCGACGAAGCCGAGGCACTTGCCGCCATTGGGCATCGCCTTCTTGGCGATTTCGGCCGCCTGCTTGCCGGCATCGACATTGGACGAGCCGATATAGGCGACGCGCTTGGTCTGCGGTGCGTCAGAGTCGGTGGTGAACAGCGCCGTTTCCGAGGCGATCTTGTTCAACCCATCGGTCGAGGTCTTGGGATCGACGGCCGAGACCATGATGCCCTTGACGCCGGCGGTCACCAGATCGTCCATCAGCCGCTGCTGGATGGCGACCGAGGACTGCTCGGGATATTTGAGCTCAAGATTGTAGTCAGGCAGTTCGCCCTGCGCCTTCTTGACGCCGGCTTCGGCGGCCTTCCAGAAATCGGAAGCGCCGTTGACGACGAAGGCCAGCGTCGGCTTGTCTTGGGCGCGCGCGATGGCCGTGGCCGACAGGCCAAGCAGCAGCGCGGTCGCGGCTACGGATGCAGTTCGTATCAAGGATTTCATGTTCAACCTCCCGTTTGGCTCAGTCGTTGGACCGGCCGATCTTGCATTAACCTGATTTTGGCACTGACCTGATTTGCCGTTTGCAGCGTGGACGCCCTCCTCCTCAAAGGGGTTCCCGGCACCGAAAGAATGGCGTCGTTCCAGCCACGATCATGGACCTTAGAGACTCATCCTTCGTTCGTAAATAGTCCGATTTGTCTGACATATCACATATCCGAGACAAGGGTTGCGGAGGTAGGTCCGCTCGCCACCGGGCCATTTTTCGTACTCTCCCGCCGCCCCGAACGTCACCGACCGGACGCGACGGATTGACGGTACAGGGCATTTTTGTATTAGTAAACAGTATTAGTTCCACGCCAATGCCGGGGTTTCGCGGTGCGCCCGCCGCCGAGCCGTGGTCACCGCCGGCCCGCCACCCAAGCCTTCCGCCCTTTAGGTTTTGGCTTGTATGGGGATTCATGGCGGATGGACCTCTGGTATACTAATAGTTATAAACGACCTTGGGGTTACCGCTATAAATCGACGGCGTCACGCCATCTTGCCGGCCTGACCGGCCTGCCAGACTGGGATTTGCCATGAGCGAGACGACGGATCGGGCCAGCGACACGGCGAGGCGGCGCAAAGCGCCGGCCAAGGGCGCCAAGGGCCGCGTCACCATGATCGATATCGCCAGGGCGGCCGGCTGCTCGCAGGCGACCGTTTCCTTCGTGCTCAACAATTCGCCAGGGATCAAGCTGTCGCAGCAGACCCGCGAACGGGTGATCGAAACCGCGCGCACGCTCGGCTACGCCGCGCCCGCCTTCTCAGCCCTCCACCCGACGTTGCCTGCCTTCGGGGGGCCCGCCTTCGAAGGGCTGGACGGGGTGATCGGCTTCGCCGTCGACCAGCTCGCCACCAGCCCGGAAGCCGTGGTCGCCATCGAGGGCGCGCGCCAGGCCTCGTGGAATGCCGGCAACGTGCTTCTGGTGGCGCAGACGCTGGGCGATTCCGTCATGGAGCCGCGCGCCATTTCAGCGCTGACCAAGCGGGGCATTTCGGCGCTGATCTACATGACCATCTTCACCCGCGAGATCACAGCGCCCGACTACCTCTACGGTCTCGACATCCCGGTGATCCTGCTCAACTGCTATACGGCGGACTATGCCTTCCCTGCTGTGGTGCCGAGCGAGATCGCCGGCGGCCAGAGCTCGACCCGCCATCTGATCAGCCACGGCCACCGCCGCATCGCCACCATCACCGGCGAGCCCTGGATGCAGGCCGCCCAGGACCGCCTGAAAGGCTACCGCCGCGCGCTCGCCACCGCCGACATCCCGTTCGACCCCGAGCTGGTGGTCGAAGGCGACTGGTCGGCCAGCGCCGGCTACGCCGCCACCGTCAAGCTGCTGGCGCTCAGGGATAAGCCCACCGCCATCTTCTGCCAGAACGACCGCACCGCGATCGGCTGCTACGAAGCGCTGAAGGAAGCCGGCCTGCACATTCCGCAGGACATCTCCGTGGTCGGCTACGAC
>NZ_RZQI01000383.1:0-5454 GCF_003998335.1 Mesorhizobium sp. M7A.F.Ca.CA.002.05.1.1
GCTGCGGCCAAGATGCTGCCCAATTGGCCGGGCACCGTCGCCCTGCGCAGGAACAGCGAGCGCGCACTCTATCGCGAGAACCCTGCCCCCGACATCGTTATCAGGGCGTTCGACGGCAGCCAGCCGCAGACATTCGAAGGTGTGATGGTTCTTGCCCGCGCCTATGTGGCGTCAGGCAATATCAAGGCGGCACGTTCGGTGCTGTCGCCCTTCTGGCGCACCGCGATCCTGGAGGCCAGGGACGAGGCGGCGCTGATCAAGGAATTCGGCAGCTTGATCCCGGCCACCGACCACCGTTTTCGCATGGAGCGCATGTTCTATGCCGACCGCGCGAATTCCGCCTTGCGCGTCGCCGGCCTGGCCGGCGCCCAGCAACTCGCCGAGGCCTGGGCGGCGGCCGACAAAGGCGACAAGAACGCGCCCAAGCTGCTGAAGGCCGTGCCGGCAATGCAACGTTCGGCCGGCTACTTCTTCGCGCAGGCCGAATATCTGCGCAAGCAGGAGGATTTTGCCGGGGCCGCCGCCATTGTGATGCAGGCGCCGACCGATCGCGACGCTCTCGTCGATCCGGATGCCTGGTGGGTCGAGCGCCGGGTGTTGTCGCGCGAACTGGTAGACCAGGGCGACATGAAGACCGCGTACAAGATCGTCGCCACACACGCCGCCGAAAGTGCCGCCAATGCGGGAGACGCCGAATTCCATGCTGGCTGGTATGCGCTGCGCGGCCTGAACGACCCAAAAACCGCGGCCAGTCATTTCGCTCGCATCGCGGACCTCGCCCAGGGGCCGATGACGCTGTCGCGCGCCTATTACTGGCTCGGCCGTGCCGCGGAAGTCGGTGGTCCGGGCAATGCAAAGGACTATTTTGCGCGCGCCGCTGCCTATGGCACGACATTCTACGGTCAGCTTGCCGCCGAACGCGTGGGCCGGCAGGCGCTGAACATCGCCTACCCCTCGCCAAGTGCAGCCGACCGGCAGAATTTTGCCGGCCGCGAGGCCGTCAGCGCCATCAAGCGGCTGCAGGAGGCGGGCTACGACCGCTATGCCGAGACGCTCTATCGCGACCTTGCCGGGCAGTTGACCAGTCCGGGCGAACTGGCGCTGCTGGCTGTCCTTGCGGAAAAGCAAGGGAACCATTTCATGGCGCTGAAAATCGGCAAGATCGCCGGGGCGCGTGGCATCGATGTCGGCGCATTGTCGCATCCGCTCGGCGTCATTCCCGATTCGGCCGACATTTCCGGCTCGGGCAAGGCCCTGGCCTATGCGATCGCCCGTCAGGAAAGCGAATTCAACATCGGCGCCGTGTCCAGCGCCGGCGCGCGCGGGCTGCTGCAGCTGATGCCGGGAACCGCAAGGCAACTGGCGAAGAAGGCCGGGCTGCAGTTTTCGCAAACACGGCTGACCACCGATGCCGGCTACAATGCGACGCTTGGCTCAGCCTTCCTCGGCGAACAGCTCGATCGCTTCAACGGCTCCTACGTGCTGACCTTCGCCGGCTACAATGCCGGCCCCAACCGAGCCAGCCAGTGGGTGGCCAGATATGGCGACCCGCGCGGCAAGGACATCGACGCGGTCGTCGACTGGATCGAGCGGATTCCCTACACGGAAACAAGGAGTTACGTTCAGCGCGTGATGGAGAATTACGAGGTCTACAAGATGCGTATTTCGGGCAAATACGACATTGTCGGGGATCTGGTGAACGGGCGGAGTTGAGGGGATAAGGACAGGCAAGCCAAAGGCTGGCGCTCTACGGCGCCCCCCTCTGTCCTGCCGGACATCTCCCCCTCAAGGGGGGAGATTGGATGTCACCTCGGCTTTCGCCAATTGTCAGCGTCAAAGAAATCGCGCCGCCAATGAAGCCACTGATCTCCCTCCTTGAGGGGGAGATGTCCGGCAGGACAGAGGGGGGCGCTGTCACTCCAACGTCTCCAAGATGGCATCCTTCTATTTGACCATCCCTACCCTCGCCTGTAGCAGTCGGGATGATCCGGTCAGGGGAACCCCTTTCAAATGTCAAACGACCCAGGCTTCTCCGACTTCTTCTACAGCGCACCGGATGGGCTGAAGCTCCATGCTCGCATCTACGGTGAGGCCAATAGCGGATCCTGGCCGGTTGTCTGCCTGCCTGGCCTGACCCGCAACGCCAGGGATTTTCACGAGCTGGCGCTCTATCTGTCGACGCATGCGGCAACTCCGCGCAAGGTAATCGCCTTCGACTACCGTGGGCGCGGGCAGTCAGCCTATGATCCCGACGCCAAAAACTACAATGTCGGCGTGGAGGCTGGCGACATCCTAGCCGGGCTGACGGCGTTGAACATCGGAGAAGCGGCCTTCATCGGCACCTCGCGCGGCGGGCTGATCATCCATGTGCTCGGGATGATGCGGCCATCGGTCCTGAAAGCCATTGTTTTCAACGACATCGGACCGCTGATCGAGACGGCCGGACTTGCCCATATCCAGTCCTATCTCGAGCGCGACCCGGCACCGAAAACCCGCCCAAAGGCAATTGCCGCCCAGCGCAGCGTGCATGGCGAAGACTTCTCCGCCCTTGCCGGCGCCGACTGGGACCGGATGATATGGGCTCTCTACCGCGAAACGGATGATGGGCTGATGCCGGATTTCGATCCGAAGCTGGTGGATACCGTGGCGAGCCTCGATCTGACGCAGAAGCTGCCTGATCTATGGCCTCAATTCGAGGCGTTGGCCGCCATCCCGTTGCTCGCCATACGTGGTGCCAATTCGAGATTGCTGTCCATAGACACGCTCAACCAGATGAGAGAGCGCCATTCCATGATGGAGACGATCACTGTCGAGGGCCAGGGCCATGCGCCATTCCTCGAGACCGGCAGCCTACCGGGCGACATAGCCGCTTTTCTCGACCAAGCCGAGCGGAAGAATATCCCGAAGTAAATCCCATGACCAAACAAGGTCACGGGATAGCTATGATAGTATAGGTGGAGATTCTTTAGCCTACTTGGCCTTTGAACTTTTCCGAGCCGCTTTCGGCGACTCCTTTGCGGCGGCGGCTGCCTCATCCTTCTTTTTCCGCTCTGCCGTCGGCGACGAAGGCGTCGTCACGGGCGAAGAAAACACGGAGCCTTCAGCGCGATTGCCGCCCGGCTGAGTCGATCGAGGTGTTTCCAGCACGATGACACAGCCATCGAGATCGTTGGTGGCCAGATGCGCGTAGCGCATGGTCATCGACAACGTCTGGTGGCCGAGCCACATCTGCACGCGCCTGATGTCGATGCCGCCCTGGACAAGGCGCGAGGCGCAGGTATGGCGCAGTATGTGCGGCACCACCTGGTCGTCTGCGCCAAGTCCGACTTCGGCCTTCGCGTCGTTCCAGATGGCACGAAACTGTGCCTGGCTAAGCTTTGTGAACGGTCCCTTGGGCCGACGGCCTTCGGTGGGCGGCAGTTTGATGACCTCCTTGACCCGCTCGGTCATCGGAATGGTGCGGCTGCGGCCGGATTTGGTGATCCAAAAGGAGACGCGATGCTCCTGGATATCGTTCCAGATCAGCCCAAGCGCCTCGCCGAGACGGCATCCGGTGTCGACCAGGAAGACGGAAAGCCTGTAGGCATCCTCGCTGCGGCTCTTGATGGCGGCGAACAGGCGCGCCTCTTCGTCCCTTTCGAGGAAGCGAATCCGACCCGCCCGCTCCTTCTGGCGGCGGAACTCGGGCAGGCTGTGGATATCTCCCATCTTGTGAGCCTTGCGCAGCAGTTTGCTGAGGGCAGCCATCTTTCGATTGATGGTTGCGTTGCTGTTGCCGCGCTGGCGCAAGGTGCCGATAAGGTTGTCCAGGGTACTTTGGTCAAAGGCGCTGAAACGCTCCCCAAGGAGGATCTCGTCTATTTCGCCGATGAACGAGCTGACATTATACTTATGCCGCCCATCATCCCATAATATGTCCCGATATGCTGAAAAAAGATCTCCGACCCGATGCGACTTTACTTCTCTAATCTTATTGTAGGTGTATCGAATCTTCGGACTTTGAGAAGAAAACATCGAAAAATGATCAGAGGACTCGCCCTCTTGAATCGCTTCGTTCGTCATCATTTGCCACACCCCCGAGTGGGATAGGTCAGCCCTACCCGCTTGGAAGCGTCCTTTCAAGAGATTTTAATCACGCAGTTGTGATTTCATCCGCCCATCAGCGGATCCCACGAAACCACTCCACGGATTTATTCAGCTACCGTTACCCCCATCCTTCTGTTTGCCTTGATCCAGTCGCGAAAACAAAAACAGCCCGGGCGTTGTGCGCCCGGGCTGGATTTCACCTGTAAGGAACCAGCCCTTAGAACGAGCGCTGGAAGCGGAGGATACCGCCGATGTTGCTTTCCTTGTCGGCGCTGGTCCAGTTGGACGCAGGGTAGCTGCCGGCATTGAGGTAGTCGACTTCGGCCGTGATCGTGAAGCCTGGAACCACGTCGTAAGCGATGTTCGCCGCGATGCCGAGGTTTTCGTCTTCATCATACGACACCTGGGCGTTGAACGAGGTCTTCTCGTTGAACTTGTAGGTGCCACCGCCCCAGACTGCCCAGTTGCCGCCCCAGAGCTTGTACATGCCGCGGCCACCGGCCGGGAGAGCATAAGTGCCGTCATTGTAGTTGTCGTCGGTGCCGTAGCCACCCATGATGAACAGCGAGAGTTCGTTCGAAACGTTGACGTCCAAGCGAACCTTGCCAGCGACTTCTTCATAGTTGCTGTCATACGACACAACGCCGGTGATCGCGCCCCAACCCTGCGTCCACTTCACACCGCCGACGACATGCGGAACGTAGCTGTCGATCGTGAAGTCGCCATAGCCTTCTTCGAGCGAGACGACGGCCGAGAAGCCGTTGCCTGCATCGAAGTAGTACTGGATGACATTGGTGTCGAAGCCGCCGTAGGGGACCAGCGTATCCTGGATGACGTTGCCGGCATAGCCGATGAACGTATCGAAGGCCGATTCGTCTTTACCGACACGGAGACCACCGAGCTGGATCCAGGCGAAGTTCAGCGAGACGCCCTTGTTGTAGGCGTTGCCAGAGTAGGTGTCGTCGCTAAATCTCGTGTTGCCGAAGTTGAAGCGGGTTTCGGTGTAGGTCTTCAACGTGCCGAGCTCGGTTTCCTGGCCGGTCCAGGTCTTCAGCGTGAAGCGGGCGTTCTTCTGCCAGGTATCGTTGACTTCACCGTCTTCTTTGTCCCGGGCCCAGGCACCATCGAACGAGCCGACGTCGCCAGCGCCGATATCATAACGGACATAGCCGCCGATGCGCAGGCAGGTTTCGGTGCCGGGGATGTAGAAGTAGCCAGCGCCGTAGACGTCGCAGATCTTGACGTATTCAGCGGGTTCCGGCTCGGCGACGACGACGGCGTCGGCGGCGCGCGCACCGGAAACTGCGATCAGGGCCGCAGCGGAGCCGAGGAGAAGGCTCTTGATGTTCATTTTCTGACCTCCAGTCA
>NZ_RZQI01000384.1:0-5421 GCF_003998335.1 Mesorhizobium sp. M7A.F.Ca.CA.002.05.1.1
GGTCGACATGGGGCGCGAAGCGCTGCTCAATGGCGGCTGGTTCGGAGTCGGACCGGGCGACGGCACCGTCAAGCGCGTCATCCCCGACAGCCATGCCGACTTCGTCTTCTCGGTTGCCGGCGAAGAGTTCGGGCTGATCATGTGCTTCTTCATCATGTCGATCTTCGCCTTCATCGTTCTGCGCGGCCTCAACACGGCGCTGAAGGAGCATGACGATTTCACCCGCTATGCGGTCGGCGGCCTCGTCACCGTGTTCGGCCTGCAGGCTGTCATCAACATGTGCGTCAACCTCCAGCTTGTGCCGGCCAAGGGCATGACGCTGCCGTTCATCTCCTATGGCGGCTCCTCGCAGATCGCCATCGCCATCTCGATGGGCATGGTGCTGGCGCTGACACGCAAGCGGCCGGAAAAGCGCAAGCAGGTGGGCTTTGGCCTGTCGCAACGCGCCGTGCCGGCGGAGTGATATGGCCAGAGGCGTCATCCTTCTCGCGGCAGGCGGCACCGGTGGGCATCTTTTCCCGGCCGAGGCGCTGGCGCATGAGTTGAACGAGCGCGGCTGGTCGGTGCATCTGGCGACCGACGACCGTGCCGAGCGTTTCGCCGGCCATTTTCCGGCCGCCGCCGTCCACCCGATCCAGTCGGCGACGATGGGCTCGAAAAATCCTTTTGCCCTGCTTGGCGCCTTCTGGAAGATCTGGCGCGGCGTGCGCCAGGCTTCTGCCGTCATTGGCAGAATCAAGCCGGATGCCGTCGTCGGCTTTGGCGGTTATCCGACCTTGCCGCCGCTCTACGCGGCGACACGGCGCAAGGTGCCGACGCTGATCCATGAGCAGAACGCGGTGATGGGGCGCGCCAATCGGGCGCTGGCCGGCCGTGTCGACGCCATCGCCGGCGGCTTCCTGCCGCAGGACACCAGTGCTGCCGGGGTCAAGACGGTGACGACAGGCAATCCGGTCAGGCCGGCCGTGCTGGAAGCGGCCAGGACGAATTATGCGGCATCGACCGGGGAACAGCCGTTCCGCCTGCTGGTGTTCGGCGGCAGCCAGGGCGCCCAGTTCTTTTCCGATGCCGTGCCGGGCGCCATCGCGCTGCTTTCCGACGCCCAGCGCAAGCGGCTGGTGATCACCCAACAAGCGCGCGCGGATGACGTGGCGCGGGTCAAAGCGGCCTATGCCGCGCTTGGCGTCGCCGTCGAGGTCTCGCCCTTCTTCACCGACATGGCGGCACGCATGGCGGCCGCTCATCTGGTGATCTCGCGTTCCGGCGCCTCGACCGTCTCGGAGATCGCCGTCATCGGCCGGCCGGCGTTGCTGGTGCCTTACCCCTATGCGCTCGATCACGACCAGGCGGCGAACGCGGCGGCCCTTGCCGCTGCCGGCGGCGGCGAAGTGCATCCGCAATCCTCGCTCTCGTCCGAACGCATCGCAGCGCTCATCGGCGAGCTGATGGAAGACCCCGATCGGCTGACGGCGATGGCGGCGGGTGCGAAATCGGCCGGGAGGCCGGACGCGGCACGGTTGCTCGCTGATCTTACAGAGGCTATTGCGTCCAAAAAAACCGTTTCGGATTTCAGGAAGGGGACGCAAGCATGAAGATGCCGCAGACCATCGGCCTTGTGCATTTCATCGGCATTGGCGGCATCGGCATGAGCGGCATTGCCGAAGTGCTGCACAATCTCGGCTACAAGGTGCAAGGGTCCGACCAGGCCGAAAGCGCCAATGTGCAGCGGCTGCGCGACAAGGGCATCGAATGCTTCGTCGGCCATAGGGCCGAAAATCTCGGTGATGCCGAGGTGGTGGTCGTCTCGACGGCGATCAAGAAATCCAATCCAGAGCTAAAGGCCGCGCGCGAAAAGCTGCTGCCGATCGTGCGCCGGGCCGAAATGCTGGCCGAACTGATGCGCTTTCGCCAGGCGGTGGCGATCGGCGGCACGCATGGCAAGACAACGACGACCTCGATGGTGGCGACCTTGCTCGATGCCGGCGGGCTCGATCCGACCGTCATCAATGGCGGCATCATCAATGCCTATGGCACCAACGCGCGCATGGGCGACGGCGAATGGATGGTGGTCGAGGCCGACGAAAGCGACGGCACTTTCCTGAAACTGCCGGCCGAGATCGCGGTCGTCACCAACATCGATCCCGAGCATCTCGATCACTATGGCAGCTTCGACAAGGTGCGCGAGGCGTTCCGCCAGTTCGTCGAGAACGTGCCGTTCTATGGTTTTGGCGTGATGTGCACCGATCACCCCGAGGTGCAGGCACTGGTCAGCCGCATCGAGGACCGCCGGGTCATCACCTATGGCGAGAATGCGCAGGCCGACGTGCGCTTTACCAATCACCGCATGGCAGGCGCCATTTCGGAATTCGACGTGGTGATCCGCGACCGCAAGACAGGCGGCCAGACTGTCATAGCAGGCCTGCGCCTGCCGATGCCCGGCCGCCACAACGTCTCCAACGCGACGGCAGCGATCGCGGTCGCGCATGAGCTCGGCCTGTCGGCCGAGGCGATCAAGAAGGGCCTGTCGTCCTTCGCCGGCGTCAAGCGCCGCTTCACCCATACCGGTTCGTGGGACGGCGTCGAAATATTCGACGATTACGGCCACCATCCGGTCGAGATCTCGGCGGTGCTGAAGGCGGCGCGCAGCGCCACCCAAGGTCGCGTCATCGCCATTGCCCAGCCGCATCGCTTCACCCGGCTGCATGATCTGTTCAACGAGTTTTCCACCTGCTTCAACGACGCCGACACAGTGATGGTGGCGCCGGTCTACGCGGCCGGCGAAGAGCCGATCGACGGCGTCAGCTCGGACGCGCTGGTGTCGCGCATCCGCGCCGGCGGCCATCGCGACGCACGCTACATCGAGGGTCCGGCGGCGATCGCGCCCGTCATCCGTGATCTGGCAAAGCCGGGTGACTTCGTCGTCTTCCTGGGCGCCGGCAACATCACCCAATGGGCCTATGCATTGCCCAAGGAGCTTGGCGGGACCGTCTCATGATGCACGGCCAGGCCCTGATCGACAGACTGGGCGACCGGCTTGCCGGCCTGCGCGGCCGCCTGACGCCGAACGCCGAGATGGACAAGATCACCTGGTTCCGTGCAGGGGGTCTGGCTGAGGTGCTGTTCCAGCCGGCCGACGAGGAAGATCTTGCAGCATTCCTCAAAGCCGTTCCTGAAGAGATACCACTGACCGTCGTCGGCGTCGGCTCGAACCTTCTGGTCCGCGACGGCGGCATCGAGGGCTTTGTCATCCGCCTTTCGGCCAAGGGCTTCGGCGAGGCCGAGGTGATTTCGCCGATCAGGATCAAGGCGGGAGCCGCGACCCCCGATAAGCGCGTCGCAGCGGTGGCGCTCGAGGCCGGCATTGGCGGCTTTCATTTCTACCACGGCATTCCGGGTGCAATCGGCGGTGCGCTGCGGATGAACGCAGGCGCCAACGGCGTCGAGACGCGCGAGCGGGTCGTCGAAGTGCGAGCGCTCGACCGCAAGGGCAATGTGCAGACGCTGAGCAATGCCGATATGGGTTACGCCTATCGCCATTCGGCGGCGCCTGCCGGGCTGATCTTCACCTCGGCCGTGTTCGAGGGCTTTGCCGAGGACAGAGCGGCGATCAAGGCGGCGATGGAGGCCGTGCAGAACCATCGCGAGACCGTGCAGCCGATCCGCGAGAAGACCGGCGGCTCGACCTTCAAGAATCCGGAAGGCACGTCGGCCTGGAAGGAGATCGACAGAGCGGGCTGCCGCGGCCTGATGATCGGCGGGGCGCAGATGTCGCCGATGCATTGCAACTTCATGATCAACACGGGAACTGCGACCGGCTACGACCTAGAATATCTCGGCGAGACGGTGCGTACGCGGGTGCTGGAGAATTCCGGTATCCGGCTGCAATGGGAAATCAAGCGCATCGGCAATTTCCGGCCGGGACATGCAGTTCAGGAGTTTCTCGGGCAGCTCCTTTAAGGTGCGTTGATATTCAGGTGATGCCGGCCTGCAAACGACGGCTTCCTGCGCTTCCGGTGCTCACGTACTTTGAGTACGCTCCGCTCCGGTTCTCGAAAGCCATCGTTTTCGACTCGGCCTGACCTGAATCCCAACACACCTTCGCGCGAGTTGAAGTTCATGTGATGCATGAACTTCAACGAGGCCGAAACGGTCCGCGACCGTTGCCGCAAAGACTCAACGACACGCTTTTCGCATCCATTTTCTCAGAAAGTGAATCTCTCGGAATCGTAAGCACTTGCCAGTGAATCAACTCTCTGATTCTCTGCTCGAAAGCGTTTCCTGATTTGAGTCGTTCGACGCGTTTTCAGCGGTTTCCGTCTGGGGGGGGCAACCTGCCGGGAGACTCTGACTCAATGTTGCGGAAAATCTGGTTTTGGTCCGCCGTGAGAGAGGGGATGCCGGGGAATGAAAAACAAGCATGTGGCCGTCTTGCTGGGTGGTTTTTCGTCCGAGCGGCCCGTGTCTCTTTCGTCGGGAAAGGCTTGTGCCGATGAACTCGAGAAGGAAGGCTACCAGGTCACCCGTGTCGATGTCGGGCGCGATGTCGGCTCCGTGCTTGCCGAGCTCAAGCCCGATGTCGCCTTCAATGCGCTGCACGGCCCTTTTGGCGAGGACGGCACCATTCAGGGCATCCTTGAATATCTCGGCATTCCCTACACCCATTCCGGCGTGCTCGCTTCGGCTCTGGCCATGAACAAGGAGCAGGCCAAGCGGGTTGCCAAGTCGGTCGGCATCGTGATCGCCGAATCGAAGGTCGCCAGCCGCTTCGCCATCCAGAACAAGCACCCGATGAAGCCGCCCTATGTGGTCAAGCCGGTCAATGAGGGTTCGAGCTTCGGTGTCGTCATCGTACATGAAGGCCAGTCGCATCCGCCGCAGGTGATCGGCTCGTCCGAGTGGAAATATGGCGATACCGTCATGGTTGAGCGCTACATCCACGGCAGGGAGCTGACCTGCGCGGTGATGGGTGATGTGGCGCTGGGGGTCTGCGAGATCATCCCGACCGGCCATTCCTTCTATGACTATGATTCAAAATATGTCGCCGGGGGATCAAAGCACGAATGCCCCGCAAAAGTTTCACCGAATATTTACCAAAAAATACAAACACTGGCGCTCAAGGCTCACCAAGCGATCGGCTGTCGCGGCGTTTCCCGTTCGGACTTCCGTTACGATGATCGTCATTCCGAAAACGGCGAGATTGTCTGGCTCGAGGTCAACACCCAGCCGGGTATGACGCCGACGTCCTTGGTGCCTGAAATCGCCGCCCAGGCCGGGCACTCGTTTGGCGATTTGTTGAGTTGGATGGTGGAGGACGCTTCGTGCCTGCGTTGAAATGGAGACAAGGTTGGGAGAGGGGCGCGGCGGGGCCGGCGCTGTTCGGCCTGCCCTTGTCGTCGGGCCCTTTCGTGCTGCCGCGCATGC
>NZ_RZQI01000385.1:0-5409 GCF_003998335.1 Mesorhizobium sp. M7A.F.Ca.CA.002.05.1.1
GCTACTCTTTACGACCATGCGTATGAGGCTGACGCGAAACCGCAGGTCGCGATCTGCGCGGGTGACGCGCATTTGTTCTGCGGGCACTTCGCCGAGGCGCATCGATGTTACGATGCCGCAACCAATTCTGACGACATTTGCGAAAGCAGCGAAGCTGCGCTGAAGGATTGGATGGCCACTTGGGTGGAACAGTTTTCTTACCGTAACTACCTCACTTACAGTCCCCATATCTGGATGTCGGTCCTTGAGCAGAGCGTCGAGGCAGAGCGGCGCGACCATGCGATAGGGGCCTGCCTGATGTTGTGTTACTTGACCGAGGACAATCTTCCGTTCTGGGCTCGGGCGATCTCGTTGACGACCGGTGGCGAGGACCGCGACCTTCTATTTGCAGTGATCGCTGGCGCGGTATGGACACACGGCCAAGCTGCCTATGCTCTGTTTCGCGACGGTTTTCGTCGAGCGGGGGGCTCAAGTGATGCGCTGCGAAATCTCGACGGAATGGTAGGCGATCTCTTCGCGCAACGGACTTCTAGTAGTAAGGGTGGCGTCACCACACGACTTCTTCGCGAACATCACTACGACAGTGTAGTCGAGGAGCCAACCAATCCCTAGAAGGGGAATCTACGAGGCGACGATTAAAGGTCTTTTTGGCGATGGCTAAGACTACCGCATTCAGATTCGCGATCGCGGACGCCAAGCCCCGGTCCGAATGCTGGTCGTTTTTTGTCAACCACAATGACGTCTACCTAACGAGTAACGCATATAGGCGCATGCTTAAACTCAGCCTTCACCAAAGTGGTGTTTGTCAGGTCGCGCTGTTGGAAGGGTTTTTCGCGCAACACTTGGAATGGCGGGAGGACGGTCCCGATTTTCGTTCGATATTGCGGTGGCAACGTCTCTCGACACAAGAGGACCGGGGGCAGGTTGCCGCCTCAATCCTGTTTGCGTCCGACGGTTTCTGGCCTGAACAGGAAGCCATACCAAATACGAAACAATACACGGCATTGGCACCGCCTCCCCACATGTGCGGGCGGATGGTGAATGTCGTCTACAGCCGCGAGGATCCAAATCGAATAGCCAAGCTTGGAGTATGGACCGACGAACTGCTCTTCTCTACTCAGCTCCCGAGCGGCGAATTCGTTTGCCTTATGCAGTCTATCGAACCATTGCCGGAGGACTTTTTCGCCTTTGCACCCGTTTTGAGTCCATACAGCATTACACTCGGCATCGATGAGAACGAAATGGACGATGCGCGAGGCATATCATGCTTCGATTGTGCGCAACTTTTTGAAGGGCATGGCTGCATCCGCTCGCTTCACAATATGCGCTTGATGTCGGTTGCCGTGGCGAATGAATAGCTTTCGGCTACCTCTAAGGCGGTCCGATAGAGAATCCTGGTATGGCATGGCTTTCCGAAGCAAGAAGACGCTCGAGAAACTAGACGACAGCAGCTTCGTCCCGCAGCCCGGACCTCCGTTGAGCAAGTGGCAAAGGTCTGCTTCCCGCCTAATTCGACATTTTGTCGAAGAGAAGGATGTCTGCTTCCGGGCTGGTCGAGCACGACCATACACGGCCGACTTGCGGCGCAAAGCTGCCGTTCAAGCATGGTACTTGGGAGTTCGTGTCGGCGCGCTATCAGACACAATGTACCAGAAGTCGATCCCTTCAGAGCTATCTAAAAACCGAATCTAGTATCCTGCCTTATCCATGAGCACTCGCAATTCGGGCTGAGGAGCGACCCAGAAAGTTCGAAAAGCTTCCAGGAACCCCAGGGGAGTTGGAGGCGGATCGTACGTTGCGGCCCATAGATATGGCAGCGAACGCCGCAATGAAGCGGCTGTCATCGTCGGCAAAAGAGGGTCCAAATCGGACTGTCGGCGGCTCCGTCGTGCGAACGAAAAATGACGAGAAGCAGAACTTTCGTGTGCGGTTTTTGCACACAACATATCGTAACTAGCTGATATTGCTTATCTATCGGCCCTGTCCATCATCGCCACGGGTCGCGATTTTCTACCGCACGGCATCGAACGCACCTTGCTCACGCTGCATGCCGGCGATAGCAAAAGAACGCGCCCTCAATAGTGGGTCTTGCGATGTAGCGGTCTCCCGACTCGAACCCCCGCAGCCGCGGTCTGCTATCCTATTTTCACGCCGTTACCGCCGTTTGTCGCATTGGCCGGACAGATCCATTCCAAGCATAGCAAGGAAAGGGTAGCGTGATTGCTTCTTAGGTGAATGCTCCACTGTCGCGGAACTCAGCCCGCGAGGCGATGTGCAGCGAGAAAAGCAATGAAACGCGCACTTGGCGGGCTCCTGCTGTTCGGCATTAATCGAGAACAGGCAGCGGTAGCTATCGGCGTCAGTCCAACGACGTTCGACCAGATGGTCGCGGATGGCCGTATGCCACAACCGCGGATGCCCAGCAAAGAGCGCTATGTCTGGGATGTGGAGGAACTGGCAGAGGCATTCGGGCGGCTACCACACCGCAACAACAAACTTGACGGCGTGTCCTCCAGCGATAATCCTTGGGATCGCAGATGATGGACGTGGCGAGCACCATGGTGAAATTCAATCTGAAAGGCGTTGTCGAAGACAGGGATCGGCACGGCAATATCCGGCTGTACTTCCGGGCACCGGGTAGAAAAAAGATCCGTCTGCGAGAAAAGCCAGGTTCAGCCGAGTTCCACGAAGAAGTGCGCTGCGCGCGAGATGGCGTTCCCTATGCTTCGGCTCAGAATGTGGTCGGGCCTGTAGTGAGGCCAGTTGCCCCTCGCGGCAGTCTGATGTGGCTTTGCCAGGAGTATTTCCGGCGCGGTGGCGCAGAGGTCGGCGAAGGCACGATGCTTCGACGACGAACAATACTCGAAGGCGTTGCAAACTGCCTCACCCGCTGAGCGGGCCAGTCAATCCGGACTTCTCGACGAAGGGTTCATTACCGTTCGCGGCCATGAAGCGGGCTCACGTCAAGGAGCTCCGTGATACCCGGTCAGACGCTCCGGGGGCAGCCAACAATATTACAAAAGCCATTAGCGCAATGTTCGCTTGGGCCAAGGATGCCGAGATGGTCGAGGTCAATCCGGCAAACGGAATAAAGCGCCTGACTTCCGGCAATGGCGAAGGTTTCCACACCTGGGAAGTGTCGGAGATCGTCCAGTATGAGAAACGACATGCGCGCGGCACTATGGCTCGTATGGCGCTGGCGATTTTCATGTTCACGGGTTTGCGACTGTCCGATGCCGCAATCTTCGGCAGACAACACATTACCCAGGTTCGCAACAAGGATACCGGGATCTGGGAGAAGTGGATCAGGATCAAGCCTGGCAAGACCGACAAGAGCAAGGTGCGCAAGGAAGCGATTGTTGTCGAACTGCCTCTGCTCCCAGAACTCGAGGATGAGCTTTCCTTCGCCCCGGCCGGCAACCTGACATTCCTCGTCACCGAGTATGGTCGGCCTTTCTCGGAAAACGGCCTTGGTAACAAGATGCGCCAATGGTGCGACGAAGCGGGGCTCCCGGGCTGCAGCGCCCACGGGGTCCGCAAGGCAGGCGCCACCGTTGCCGCAGAAAACGGAGCCACACATGAACAGCTGAAGGCGATTTACGGCTGGACGACCTATCAGCAGCCTGATCATTACATCCGCAAGGCACGCCGCCGGATAGTGGCGCAGTCTGCCCGGACCCTTCTGGTATTCGATCGAAACGAGAACGAAAATGTCCCACTTTTGGCGGGGGTGGAAGAGAGTGGGACAAAAAAGTACAAAAAACCCAATTAATCAACGGCTTCGAAAGCTAATGGTGGGCCCGGAGGGACTCGAACCCCCAACCAAGCGGTTATGAGCCGCCGGCTCTAACCATTGAGCTACAGGCCCCACGCGGGCTGGATTAATGTTTTTCGCATCGCGGCACAAGGCTTTCCCCGACGGGCTTCCGCAGATCGCCCAAATCAACCCATAATCACGCTCTACGCGACCCCTTGCGACTTGATCGCAGACCAAGGAGATTTTCATGACCAGACATCTTTTGCTTCTCGCGCTCGCCACTGCAATCGCTTTTCCGGCGATGGCTGGAGCCGCCGATCTGCCGACGCCGCCCCGCATCATCGTGTCGGGCGAAGGCGAAGCAACCGTAGCCCCCGATCTGGCGGTCCTGACGCTGAGCGTCATGCGCGAGGCCAAAACGGCGCGCGCCGCGCTCGATGCCAACAATGACGCCATGGCCGCCGTGATCGCGGCGATGAAGTCCGCCGGCATCAAGGACCGCGATCTGCAGACCGCTGGCATCCAGATCAACCCGCGCTACAACTACACCAACAAGCCGGACGGCAGTCAGGAAGCCGAACTCGTCGCCTACCAGGTGACCAACACGCTTTCGGTGCGGGTGCGCGACGTCGACAAGACAGGCGAGGTCCTCGACAAGGCGGTGTCGCTGGGCGTCAATCAGGGCGGCGGCATTGCCTTCACCAATGACAACCCGGCAGCCACGGTCACCGAGGCGCGCAAGAAGGCGGTCGCCGACGCCATGGCCAAGGCCAAGACGCTGGCCGAAGCCGCCGGCGTCAGCCTGGGCCGGGTGCTCGAGATCACAGACCAGAACATCAGGCCGGCGCCGATGCCGATCAATGCCAAAGCCTTCGATGCCGCGGCCGGCGCGGCTCCGGTACAGGCCGGTGAGAACGCCTACAATGTGCAGGTCACCGTCACCTTCGAACTGAAATAAGCGGCTCTGACGATCCGAGGCTGAGCCTGGCCACGGCAATCATCAACCAATGGCGTGCATGAAAAACCCGCGGGATTGCTCCCGCGGGTTTTTTCGAGCCACACCCTTCAAACGGAAAAGGGCTCGGCTAGTCCAGACCAATCTTCGCAGAAGATCGCGTCTCCCGGCTGATCTTCGCAGAAGATCAGCCTCTAGGGTCCGCCAAACCCAAGCTTAGCGATAGATGACCGGGCAGCCGCGCTCATTGGCGAACACGACGACGACGCGGTCGCCATCCTGGCGGCCCGCCACTTTCACCGTACGACGGCTGACGTCGACGATCCGGACGCGGTGGAGGCCCATGCGTTCGGCCTTGTCGAGGGCGCGGTCCGGCGAGCAGCCACGGCGCCAGTTGCCACGGCGCTCGTCACGGCGATGGCGATAACCGTCGTCACCGGTATAGACGCCAAAACGCGGGTCGTTGTTGTTGCCGAAGCCGAGATAGAGGCTGTCGGCGTGAGCAGGAACGGCCGCCAGCGTGCCGAGACCGACCAGGGCCGAAAGGGCTGCCGTCTTGATCGTGTTGAACATCGTCTTCTCTCCTTTTTGCGGGCCTTCGCCCCTTGTGAACCGATGAGGGGAGAATGCGCTTGCCTGTCTGAACTCTTTACGAACCTGCCGTTCATCTCCGGTTCATATGGCGGGAAAAGGAAAG
>NZ_RZQI01000386.1:0-5394 GCF_003998335.1 Mesorhizobium sp. M7A.F.Ca.CA.002.05.1.1
GCCATGCGTCAGGCGACCGGGTGATCGAGACTTTTGCAGGCTTCCTGCGCGAAGCTGCAGCCGCGCATCACGTTGCGGGTCGGATTGGCGGCGAGGAGTTCGCCATCATCCTGCCGGGGACCAACCTTGCCGCGGCGCGGCTGTTCGCCGAGGGGACGCGCAGCGCCTTTGGCGGGCTGCCCATCGACGGGCTGCCGGCAGACAACCGCTGCACCGCGAGCTTCGGCGTCGCCGAACTTCATCCGAGCGAAGACTTTGCCGATCTGATGCGGCGCGCCGACCAGGCGCTCTATCAGGCGAAGAATGCCGGGCGCGATTGCGTGCGCGTCTCCGCCGGACCGGCCGGCAACTGGTCGTCAGCCGGAATGGAAGCCAGAGCAATTTCAGGAAAAGTGTGAAACGGTTTTCCCGGGAAAGCGCATAGCGCTTTCCCTTGGGAAATTGCGTCCAAACAAAGTGTCTAGCGGCAGGGGCTGAGTTCGGGCATCTCGCCGTCGGAGAGACCGTACATATAGGAGCGGCCCTTCACCAGCACAGGCGGCCGGTAGCAATCACTGTATCCGCTGATTTCGTCGGCTTCGTTCTCGTAGATCACCTTGGGCTGGCCGGCGCTGGTGTAGTCGGATAGCTGCTTGGCCAGCTTGCCTTCGCCGACGATGATGCGCTTGTAGCCGGCGGCGCTGTCGACAACGAGATTGCCGAAGGAATCAGCGTAGACGCGATCCTGATGCCGGGCGCCGGCGAGCGCTGGCGCTGCAAGGGCTACGACCGATGCCGCCACGATGAGCGCCGCAAGGCGCGATCTGCCTGAATTCGAACGCATGGCGTCCTCCGTGTCCTGAGGGAAAGCCTCCTCGAATCAGAAATTAACGTTTTCTTAACCTTTGTTAAGAGGCCAGCGCGTTTGGCGGCGATGTCTCGGTAAACATGGTTAATATCCGTTAATATCCGACTGGATGGAAAACCCGTTGGCCATTATTCGGCCATGCTTGGCCGCACCATCGCGGCTGGTGTCCGTCTCGGCGTCGGGATGACCTTGATCTTGGCAAAGCATCGCGGCTGGTTTGCCGCGCGGGAGGACAGCATATGGCGCTACGCCGGCCGATTTGGGCGTCCGTTTTCCCGTTGCTCGGGGTCGTCGCTGGCTGTGTGCCACAGGACAGTGGGCCGAAGGCGGCCAATACCGTCGTCGTCTCACCTGCGCCGGCTCAGCAGTCCGTCGCAGCCGCGGCGCCTCCGGCAGCTGCAGCCAAGATCATCACCGACCTTACCGCGCCGCGATCCGGCATAGGCACGGCCACCTACCGATGCGGCAACAACGGTATGATCTCCATCCAAAATCTAGGCACGTCGTTGCGTGTGGTCGGGTCCGATGGCGCGACCGAGGAGTTTGCGGCGTCGCCCGCCAACCAGAGCAGCCGCTACCAGGCGGCCACGCATGACGCAATCGTGATCGACGGACGCGAGGCGCTGGTGATGAAGAAGGGGTCGACGCCGCAGACCTGCAAACGCTAGGGCTAATCTCAACACCGCCGGGCCCTTGGGCCAGACATGTTGCACTGCAGCGATATCGAGCCGGCTTCGGGCCTCCCGGCCTAATCGATTGAAGCCTAAGCCGGCCTTTTAGTCAGACTAAATTACGTTTTCGAAACGGTTTTCTGGCTTTGACGCGGTGCAAAAAGAGCATTAGAAACCGGCTGTCCGAAGTCGCAACCGGAAGCGGCAATGCCGCATTTCCACCTGAGGCTCCAGAGAGACGCCGAACTGGGGGAGCCATGAGCAAATCACCAGCCACCCGCGAATTTGCCAGACGTGAACGGCCGATTTCGCCGCACCTCACCGTGTACCGGCCGCCGATCACCATGACGATGTCGATCATTCACCGCATCACCGGTGGGGCGCTGTATTTCGGCACGCTGCTGGTCGCCCTGTGGCTGATGGCGGCGGCCAGCTCGCAGGCGACTTTCGATTGGGCCAATTGGGCCTTCGGCACCTGGCTCGGCCGGCTCATCCTGTTCGGCTACACCTGGGCGCTGATGCACCATATGCTGGGTGGCGTGCGCCATCTGGTCTGGGACACCGGCGCCGGCCTCGAGAAGCATACCGCCTCGAAGATCGCCTGGGCGACGCTGGCCGGCTCGATCCTGCTCACGCTGCTGATCTGGATCGCCGGCTATATGGCGCGGGGAGCCTGACCATGAGCGGCAAAAACACCGACATGCGCACGCCGCTGGCGAGGGTCCGCGGCCTCGGCTCCGCCCGCGAGGGCACCGGGCATTTCTGGCGCCAGCGCCTGACCGCGATCGCCAACATCCCGCTGATCCTGTTCTTCGTCGGCTTCCTGATCGCGCTCAACGGCGCCGACTACGCACATGTGCGGGCAGCTCTTGCCAACCCGTTCGTCGCGCTGGTGATGGCCCTGGTGCTTATTTCCGGGCTTACCCATATGCGGCTCGGCATGCAGGTGATCATCGAGGATTACGTGCATGGCGAAGGCATGAAGCTGGCGCTGATCGCGCTCAATACATTTTTCACCATAGCGGTCGGCGTCGCCTCGATCTTCGCCCTGCTCAAGCTGGCATTCGGAGGCTGAGTTGGCCAAGGACGCGAAACAAGCCAACACGGCAGGCTATACCTTTGTCGACCACAAGTTCGACGTGGTGGTCGTTGGCGCCGGCGGCGCCGGCCTGCGCGCCACGCTCGGCATGGCCGAACAGGGCCTGCGCACCGCCTGCATCAGCAAGGTGTTCCCGACCCGCTCGCACACGGTGGCGGCGCAAGGCGGCATTGCCGCCTCGCTGTCCAACATGGGTCCCGATTCCTGGCAGTGGCACATGTACGACACCGTCAAGGGCTCGGACTGGCTGGGCGATGTCGACGCCATGGAATATCTGGTGCGCGAAGCGCCGGCCGCGGTCTACGAGCTCGAACATTATGGCGTGCCGTTTTCGCGCACCGAAGAGGGCAAGATCTACCAGCGGCCGTTCGGCGGCCACATGATGAACTATGGCGAAGGCCCGCCGGTGCAACGCACCTGTGCCGCCGCCGACCGCACCGGCCATGCCATCCTGCACACGCTTTACGGACAGTCGCTGAAGAACAACGCGCAGTTCTTCATCGAGTATTTCGCGCTCGACCTGATCATGGAGCCGGACGGCACCTGCACCGGCGTTCTCGCCTGGAACCTGGATGACGGCACCATCCACCGCTTCTCGGCCAAGATGGTGGTGCTGGCGACCGGCGGCTATGGCCGCACCTATTTCTCGGCCACCTCGGCGCACACCTGCACCGGCGACGGCGGCGGCATGGCCGCGCGTGCCGGCTTTCCGCTGCAGGACATGGAGTTCGTGCAATTCCACCCGACCGGCATCTATGGCGCCGGCTGCCTGATCACCGAGGGCGCGCGCGGCGAGGGCGGTTATCTCGTCAATTCCGAGGGCGAGCGCTTCATGGAGCGCTATGCGCCGTCAGCCAAGGACCTTGCCTCGCGCGACGTCGTCTCGCGCTGCATGACGCTGGAAATCCGCGAGGGTCGCGGCGTCGGCAAGAACAAGGACCACATCTTCCTGCATCTCGACCATCTCGATCCCGCCGTCCTGCATGAGCGGCTGCCGGGCATTTCGGAATCGGCCAAGATCTTTGCCGGTGTCGACCTCACCAAGGAGCCGATTCCGGTGCTGCCCACGGTCCACTACAATATGGGCGGCGTGCCGACCAATTACTGGGGCGAGGTGCTCAATCCGACGGCGATCAATCCAGACCAGGTGTCGCCCGGATTGATGGCTGTCGGCGAAGCCGGCTGCGCCTCAGTGCATGGTGCCAATCGGCTCGGTTCGAATTCGCTGATCGATCTTGTGGTGTTCGGCCGCGCGGCCGCGATCCGCGCCGGCCAGGTCATCGACCGCAAGTCGGCGATCCCTTCGCCCAACGAAGCCTCGGTCGAAAAGATCATGGACCGCTTCGACCGGCTGCGCCACGCCAATGGCTCGACGCCGACGGCCAGCTTGCGTGAAAAGATGCAGAAGGCGATGCAGGAAGACGCGGCCGTATTCCGCACGCAGGAGTCCCTCGAAAGCGGCTGCAAGCGCGTTTCGCAGATCTGGGGCGAGTTGAAGGACATCAAAGTGTCCGACCGCTCGATGATCTGGAACTCCGATCTGGTCGAGACGCTGGAGCTGGAAAACCTGATGGCCAATGCCATCACCACGGTCTACAGCGCCGAGGCGCGCAAGGAGAGCCGCGGCGCACACGCACGCGAGGACTTTTCGGTGCGCGACGACGCTGTCTGGCGCAAGCACACGCTGGCCAGGCTCAGCGAAGACGGCAAGGTGACGCTCTCCTACCGGCCGGTGCACACCGAGCCGCAGCTGGCTGAAAAGGACGGCGGCATCAGCCTCGCCAAGATCGCGCCCAAGGCCCGGGTGTATTGAGGATCGAACATGGTTGAACTCACGCTCCCCAAGAATTCGCAGATCAAGCCGGGGAAGACCTGGCCAAAGCCGGAGGGCGCCACCAATCTGCGGGAATACCGCATCTATCGCTGGTCGCCGGACGATGACGAGAACCCGCGCATCGACACCTATTTCGTCGACATGGACGATTGCGGGCCGATGGTGCTCGACGCGCTGCTGTGGATCAAGAACAAGATCGACCCGACGCTGACCTTGCGGCGTTCCTGCCGCGAAGGCATTTGCGGCTCCTGCGCCATGAACATCGACGGTTCCAACACGCTCGCCTGCACCAAGGGCTGCGACGACATTTCCGGCGCGGTAAAAGTCTACCCGCTGCCGCATATGCAGGTGGTCAAGGATCTTGTGCCCGACCTCACCAATTTCTATGCCCAGCATGCCTCGATCCAGCCTTGGCTGAAGACGGTGTCGCCGGAGCCGGCCAAGGAGTGGCTGCAGAGCCACGAGGACCGCGAGAAACTCGACGGGCTCTACGAATGCATATTGTGCGCCTGCTGCTCGACCTCGTGCCCGAGCTACTGGTGGAACGGCGACCGCTATCTCGGCCCGGCAACGCTTCTGCAGGCCTATCGCTGGCTGATCGATAGCCGCGACGAGGCCACCGGCGAGCGGCTCGACAACCTCGAAGACCCGTTCCGGCTCTATCGCTGCCACACCATCATGAACTGCGCGCAGACCTGCCCCAAGGGCCTCAACCCGGCCAAGGCGATCGCCGAGATCAAGAAGATGATGGTGGAGAGAAGGGTCTAGGCGGAGCGGATTTGCTGCAAACCTCGGATGTCGCGATCCGTAGCGCCCCCCTCTGTCCTGCCGGACATCTCCCCCACGTGGAGGGAGATTGGCTGTCATCGCGGCTTAGCCAATCTCAAAGGTTGAAGGATGACGCGCGCTCGGCGAAGCTGGCGAGCTCCCCCACGTGGGGGAG
>NZ_RZQI01000387.1:0-5386 GCF_003998335.1 Mesorhizobium sp. M7A.F.Ca.CA.002.05.1.1
GTTCAGGGGCGGGTCGCTTCAACATGACCCAGTGAATCAAAAACCCCCAGCAAATGCCAGGGGTTTGTCAGCAGTCTGAAAGCCCCGTTTCCGGGGCTTTTCGACTTTCCTCAAGGTCAGTTCTTTCTGGGCAGTTGCGGGACGAGACTGCGCTTGCCGCCGTCCTTGCCCTTGGCTTCGGGCTTCTGCGCCACCAGCTTCTTGGCCGCCGGCTTCTTCGCCACGGCCTTTCTGGGCTTCGGCGTTTCTTCCGGCTCTTCCTTCTTCGGCTTCACCGGCGCCTCGTCGGCGAGCGATTCGAGCTTCAGGCCGGTCTCGCCGGTTTCCTTCTTCTCGACGGTGACGCGCACCGTGCCGCCCTTCTTGAGCTTGCCGAACAGCACCTCGTCGGCCAACGGCTTCTTGATGTGCTCCTGGATCACACGGCCGAGCGGCCGCGCTCCCATGCGCTCATCATAGCCCTTGTCGGCGAGCCAGGCGATCGCATCCGCCGACAGGTCGAAGGTGACGCCACGCTCGGAAAGCTGGGCCTCGAGCTGCATGACGAACTTCTGCACCACCTGATGGATGACCGGCACCGGCAGCGAGCCGAACGGGATGATCGCATCGAGCCGGTTGCGGAACTCCGGCGTGAACAACCGGTTGATCGCCTCGACATCGTCGCCTTCGCGCTTGGTCGAGCCGAAGCCGATCGCCGCGCGCTGCGCATCCGACGCGCCCGCATTGGTGGTCATGATCAGGATCACATTGCGGAAGTCGATCTGCTTGCCGTTATGGTCGGTCAGCTTGCCGTGGTCCATCACCTGCAACAGGATGTTGAACAGGTCCGGATGCGCCTTCTCGACCTCGTCGAGCAACAGCACGCAATGCGGATGCTGGTCGACGCCGTCCGTCAGAAGACCGCCCTGGTCGAAGCCGACATAGCCCGGAGGCGCGCCGATCAGCCGCGAGACGGTGTGGCGTTCCATATATTCCGACATGTCGAAGCGGATCAGCTCGACGCCGAGCGACGCGGCCAACTGCTTGGCAACTTCGGTCTTGCCGACGCCGGTCGGACCCGAGAACAGGTAGGAGCCGATCGGCTTCTCCGGTTCGCGCAGGCCGGCACGCGCCAGCTTGATCGCCGAGGTCAGCGCGGTGATCGCGGTGTCCTGGCCATAGACGACGCGCTTCAGCTCGATATCGAGGCCCTGAAGCACCTTCTCGTCGTCGGCCGAAACCGTCTTCGGCGGGATGCGGGCCATGGTGGCGATCGTCGCCTCGATCTCCTTGATGCCGATGGTCTTCTTGCGCTTGGCTTCCGGCACCAGCATCTGCGAGGCGCCGGTCTCGTCGATCACGTCGATCGCCTTGTCCGGCAGCTTGCGGTCGTTGATGTAACGTGCCGACAGTTCCACCGAGGCCTTGATCGCCTCGTTGGTGAACTTCACCTTGTGGAACTCCTCATAATAGGGCTTGAGGCCCTTCATGATCTCGATGGCGTCCTCGATGGTCGGCTCGTTGACGTCGATCTTCTGGAAGCGCCGCACCAAGGCACGGTCCTTCTCGAAGAACTGCCGGAACTCCTTGTAGGTGGTCGAGCCGATGCAGCGGATCGCACCCGATGACAGCGCCGGCTTCAACAGGTTGGACGCATCCATGGCGCCGCCTGATGTCGCCCCTGCCCCGATGACCGTGTGGATCTCATCGATGAACAGCACGGCACCGGGATAATCCTCGAGCTCCTTGACGACCTGCTTCAGCCGTTCCTCGAAATCACCGCGATAGCGCGTGCCGGCGAGCAGCGTGCCCATGTCGAGCGCGAAGATGGTGGCGTTGTGCAGCACTTCGGGAACGTCGCCCTCGACGATGCGCTTGGCCAGGCCCTCGGCGATCGCAGTCTTGCCGACGCCGGGGTCGCCGACATAGAGCGGGTTGTTCTTGGAGCGGCGGCACAGCACCTGGATGGTGCGGTTGATCTCGGATTCGCGGCCGATCAGCGGGTCGATCTTGCCGGCCTTGGCCTTGTTGTTGAGATTGACGCAATAAGCCGTCAGCGCATCCTGCTGCTGCTTCTTCTTGCCGCCTTCCTCTTGCGGCTCGGCGCCGTTCTGGCCGCCCTGCTCGTCGTCCGCACCGCGCGGCGAGCGTGTCTCTGACGCGCCCGGACGCTTGGCAATGCCGTGCGAGATGTAGTTGACCGCGTCGTAGCGGGTCATCTGCTGTTCCTGCAGGAAATAGGCGGCATGGCTCTCGCGCTCGGCGAAAATGGCGACGAGCACGTTGGCGCCCGATACTTCCTCGCGGCCGGACGACTGCACATGGATCACCGCGCGCTGGATGACGCGCTGGAAACCGGCCGTCGGCTTGGAGTCCTCGTCGTAACCGGTGACGAGGTTGTCGAGCTCGGTGTCGATATAGGTGAGAACCGTATGCTTGAGCTCATCGAGATCGACATTGCAGGCTCGCATGACGGCGGCCGCCTCGGTGTCGTCGATGAGCGCGAGCAGCAGATGTTCTAGGGTTGCATATTCATGGTGCCGCTCATTGGCGAGCGTCAGCGCCTGGTGAAGCGCCTTTTCCAGGCCTTGGGAGAAAGCCGGCATGTTACCTCACTTCTTCTCCATCACGCATTGCAGCGGATGCTGATTCTGTCGGGCGAAATCCATGACCTGGGACACTTTGGTCTCGGCCACCTCGAATGTATAGACCCCGCACTCGCCCACTCCATGATTGTGAACATGAAGCATGATGCGTGTGGCGGCTTCGCGATCCTTCTGGAAAAAACGCTCCAGCACGTGAACCACGAACTCCATCGGAGTGTAGTCGTCGTTGAGGATGAGGACCCGATAAAGGCTGGGCTTCTTGGTCTTGGTTTTGGTGCGCGTGATGACGGCCGTCCCACGGCCGGCCCCATTGCCGTTACCGTCGCCGTCTTGCATTCGCACCACGCGTCTCGTGGCAGTCAAACCTGAAGTCACGTATTCCTGCCTCTTTCGATTCCCCATGCGAGTTCGACATGTAGGTGTTCGATGTACGATTTTAAGCCCTTCTGGTTAGCTGACAATATGGCTAGGTCACCAAACTTGGACGATTTTCGCAATCGTGAAGGGGCGCGAGGCTCTGGAGCGAAAATTGACACGAAAAAGCCCGGCCGCGTTTCCGCGGCCGGGCTTTTTCTCGGGTTCAAAGGCTCAATCTGGGTCACGTCAGGCGAAATCAGTTCGCCCGGGCGAAATTACTTCGCCTTGGCAACGATCGATTCGAATGGCTTGTAAGCTTCCTTGGCGAGTTCGGCATACAGATCGCCGATCTTGGTGGCCTCGGCGACGAACGCCTCATAAGACTGCTTGGCGTAGTCCGACTGGATCTCGATCGCCTTTTCCAGCGACTTGGCTGAAAACAGCTTCTCCACAGTGGCGCTGCCGGTTTCAAAACTCTTCTTGGTGTATTCACCAGCCTCGGTGGCAATCGCCTGCGCGCCCTTGGACAGCGACGCGAAGCTCTTCAATCCGGTGTCGGCGAACTCTTTGCCGTATTTGCTGAAGTCCTCATAGGTCTGGGTCATTTCACGATTCCCTTGACGGTTGAAGCGTCCTTCTTCGGGGCGCCCTTGTGCAATGCAAGATAATATATTGTGCGCCGCACAAAAGTCAAGATTCCGCGGGCTTGCGGGCCCGCCTGCGCAGCCAATGGCTAAAAATCGAATAAAGAGAACCTCAAGCCCGAAGAAAATGGTGAACGCGGCGGTTACCATAAACGGATTGGTAACGCTGCGCCGGTAGCTTGACCGGAAGCGAGGCAGGACCCTTTGCCGCCTCCAACGCAACGAAGAAATCCAAGGGAAGTACCAGTGCGTAAGGCGTTGTTGGGCATCGTTTCCAAATCCACCTCCCCTCTCAAAACGATGATGATCGTCGCCTTGGCGATGACATTCGTTTTTGGCGACGTTGCCTCGTCGCTGGCGGCCAGGCAGGCGGCCATCGTCGTGGATGCCAAGACCGGCAAGGTGCTTTACTCCGCAGATGCCAACGGCAGGCGCTACCCAGCTTCGCTGACCAAGATGATGACGCTGTATCTGACCTTCGAAGCGATGGCGAAGGGCAAGATCAGCAGGAACACGCCAGTGGTGTTTTCCGCCAAGGCCTCCGCCGAGGCGCCGACGAAACTTGGCGTGAAGCCGGGCGGTTCCGTCACGGTCGAGACCGCGATCCTGTCGATCGTCACCAAATCGGCGAACGACTCGGCCACCGCGCTCGGCGAAATGCTCGGCGGCAATGAAACCACTTTTGCCCGCATGATGACCGCCAAGGCGCGTGCGCTGGGCATGAACGGCACCGTATTTAGAAACGCCAATGGCCTGCCCGACCCCGGCCAGTTCACCACCGCGCGCGACATGGCGACGCTCGGCATCGCGCTGCGCGAGCATTTTCCGCAGTATTACGGCTATTTCTCGCAGCGCTCCTTTCTCTACGGACGCAAGCGCATCAACGGCCACAACCGCCTGCTTGGACGTATCAAGGGTGTCGACGGCATCAAGACGGGCTACACCCGCGCCTCCGGCTTCAACCTCGTCTCGTCGGTTTCCGATGGCAATCGCCGCATCGTCGGCGTGGTCATGGGCGGCACCTCGGGCGGCAGCCGTGACAATCAGATGGCCAACCTGATCAACACCTATCTGCCGAGGGCATCGACTCGCGGCGGTGGCGATCTGGTCGCCAAGGCCGGTGGCAATAACCCGATCACCGCCCTCGCCAAGGTTCTTCTGCCCAAGCATGACGCTCCGACACCGGACGACAAGCCTGTCATAGCGCAGGACGATGCCATCGTTGCCGAGGACGCCACGGTCGCCGAAGACGACACCGCGCAGGCCGAGGAAGCAGCTCCCGTCGTCAAGACCAGAAAGGTCAAGACCGTCATCGTTTCAGCCCCCCAGGTCGCGACGGCCCAGGTGGTAGCGGCCTATGCCGAGCCGACGCCGGCGGCTGTCGACCCGGTCAACACCGCGTCGGTGCCGTCGGGCTGGGCCATTCAGGTCGCCTCGTCGCCCAAGCAGTCCGAGGCCCAGGCCTTTCTCGACAAGACCACCAAGCAGGCGCCCAAGGTGCTGGCGGACGCTTCCGGTTTCACTGTCGCCTTCGACAAGGATGGCGTCACCTATTACCGCGCCCGCTTCGGTGGTTTCGGTTCGAAGACCGCCGCCTGGAAGGCCTGTACCGCTTTGAAGAAGAAGAACATCGAGTGCTACGCCGTCCAGCAGTAGGACGGCGTGCAAGCCATCTCCCGGAAAAATTCTGCGTCGAAGGAGACTAGTTGTGATTGGAGAGCAAGACGTCCTTGGCTTCGTTAATCCGCGCCGCCAGGAAAGACGTGCCGCCGACATCGGGGTGCAGGCGCTGCATCAGGC
>NZ_RZQI01000388.1:0-5373 GCF_003998335.1 Mesorhizobium sp. M7A.F.Ca.CA.002.05.1.1
GTGCCAGACGGTGAAGTAGTTTTCCGGCACCGCCGCGGCTTCGGTATGGGTGAAGCCGGCGGGCAACGGCAGCACGCTCCCGGCATGCACCTTGACATATTCGGCATAGCCGCCGCCGGGCGTCAGCGCGCAGACGCGGTCGCCGATGCGCCAGCGCGATATGTCGTCGCCAAGGGCCGCCACTTCGCCCGACGCCTCGAGGCCCGGCAGGTCCGACGCGCCGGGCGGCGGCGGATAGGCGCCCTTGCGCTGCTGGATATCGGGCCGGTTGACGCCGGCGGCATGCACCTTGATCAGGATCTCGCCGGGGCCGGGCTGCGGCACGTCGCGTGTTTCCGGCTTCAGGACCCGAGGGCCACCCGGCTCCGAGATCGCGATGGCCGTCATCCTTGCCGGAATTTTCTGTCCGCTCGCCATGAGATTTCCCGTCTTTCCTCGCCGTTGTCCGATCGGCTGTTTGCATCGACGCCCCTGCCCTATGTATGCTGATTGCCAAATCAGGCAAATGGCCAATCTGGTCTTGGCGGAGGAGGAGCGACGATGGCGATCTTCGACGACGAACCCAAGAAGAAGTCACGCCCGCACGAGATCGGGCAGGACCTGTCACTGCTTTCCGTCAGCGACTTGACCGAGCGGATCGGTATCCTGCGCGACGAAATTGCCCGCCTGGAAGCCGAACTCAAGGCCAAGGACACCACCAAATCCGCGGCCGAAGCACTGTTCCGCCGCGGATAGGCGCGCTGGCGCAAAGCCCGCCGCCGAAAAGCCCGAATGCGGCTGTCTTCAGACCCAGCGTCCCCGCCAAACCTGAGCCGGATCAAACAATGTTCGCAACCTACCGACCGATCCTCTCGCTGCTTCGCGGCACCGCTTTCCTGCTCGCGGCATCTGGATTGCATGGACTGCTCTTGCCCCTGCGCGGTCAACTGGAAGGTTTCTCGACCGCATCGCTCGGCCTGATGGGCACGGCATGGGCCGGCGGCTTCGTCACCGGCTGCTTCTTCGCACCGCGCATCGTGCGCCGCGCAGGCCACGTTCGCGCCTTTGGCGCCTTTGCCGCATCCGGCGCCATCGTGGCGCTACTGACCGGGCTGATCATCGACGAATATGTCTGGATCCTGCTGCGCGCCTTCACCGGCTTCACCATGGCCGGTGCCTTCATGGTCATCGAAAGCTGGCTGAACGAGAAGGCCACCAACGAGAACCGCGGCACCGTCTTCGGCCTCTACATGATGGTCACTTATGCCTCGATCATGGGCGGGCAGATGATCGTCGCCGGCGGCGACGTGAAGTCCGCATCGCTGTTCATGATCACCGGCATCCTGTTTTGCCTATCGCTCATTCCGACGGCGGTCTCGACCGCCTCTCACCCCAAGCCGCTGCAGGATGTCTCACTTGATGTCAGAGGCCTTTATGCCAATTCGCCGGTGTCGGCGGTCGCTTGCGTGTTGATCGGCATCGCCAACGGCGCCTGGGGCACGCTTGGCGCCGTCTATGGCGCCCGCATCGGCATTTCCACGGCCGAGATCGCCCTGATGATGAGCCTTGTGGTCGTTGCCGGTGCCGCGATGCAGCTTCCGGCCGGGCGTCTCTCCGACAAGACCGACCGGCGTTTCGTGCTGGCGGGAGCGGCTTTCGGCGGGGCTTTGTTCGCGCTCTTGATCTTTCTGTTCGAGCCGCGCTCCGGCGTCTTCGTCATCGTCTTCACTGCCGCCTATGGCGCCTTCGCCTACACGCTCTATTCGATTGCCGTGGCGCATGCCAACGACCACGCGCGCTCGGAGGATTTCGTCAAGGTATCTGGCGGGCTGTTGCTGCTCTACGGCTTCGGCACGATGATTGGACCCTTGCTCGCCGCCGCTTTGATGGGCTGGATGCGCCCGGAAGGTCTGTTCTTGGCGACCGCCTTGGCGCATCTCTGCCTGGCAGGCTACACGCTGCTGCGCATCAGCCGCCGCGCGCCGGTGCCGATCGGCGATCGTGATGCCTTCAAGACGCAGCCGGCCGACCGTTCGGTCACCCCGGAAGCATTGCGGCTCGATCCCAGAAGAAAAGCAGAAGCAGACGGTTGAGATTCGAAAGGCTTTGCCTCACTAATACAGGCATGATGTTTTCCGACGCCTTCATGGCGATTGCCGATCCCAATCGGCGCCATCTTCTGGAAGAACTTCGCCGCGGCCCGAAAACCGTCACCGAACTGGCCGCCGGCTTGCCGGTCTCGCGCCCGGCTGTGTCGCAACATCTGAAAGTGCTGCTCGATGCCGGCCTGGTCCACGCCAAGCCGGAAGGAACAAGGCGCGTCTATACGGTAAGCGGCACCGGCTTCCTCAAACTCAACATCTGGCTCGATCAGTTCTGGGAAGCCTAACCCCGATCAACCGTTGTTGTAGGGGAAGAACTTGAAGTAGGGCTGCGCCTCCTCGATCACCCGGGCGAAGGCGGAGCGCTGCAGCAGCCGGTCATGGTAGCGTTTCACGGTCGGATACTTGTCGCCGAACGGCTCGACCTTGTTGGCATAGAACAGCGCCGGGGACGCTGCGCAATCGGCCATGGTGAAGGTGTCGCCCATCGCCCAGATCTTCGACTGCATGTCTTGTTCGATGATGGCATAGGAATTGCGAAGCTGGTCGCAGGCCTGCTCGACGCCGAACGGGTCAGTCTTGTCCTGCGGCCGCAACCGATCGCCGACGATCTTCTGCATCGGCTCCTGCACATAGAAATCATAGAAGCGGTCGGCTTGGCGAACGGCCAGCGCCAGGTCGATGTCGGCGGGAACGAGGTCGACCGGCCCCGGATAATGCGCGGCCAGATATTCGACAACAATGGTCGATTCCAGCACCGTGCGGTCGCGCGCATCGTCGCGCAGCGCCGGCATCTTGCCGGCCGGCGAAATCTTCAGGAAGGCCGCGCGCGACTGAGCATCGCCAAGATCGACGATGACAGGCTTGAACGGCGTGGCGTTCTCGTACAGCGCGATCAGCGGCTTCCAGCAGAAGGAGGCCAGCGGATGGAAATGAAGCGTCAGGGACATTTTTTGCTCGCCTGTTTCCTGGTTTATCGGTGGCCGGCGCCGGGCATGCTCGTCATAGGTAAACACTGCGGCAAGGATTGCTCGTCAAGGCCTGCTTTTGCCGCTTCAAGCGGCGTGGGCGACGATGCCGGCAACAATCATATCCCAGTCGTTTGGATGCAGCTCGTGGCCGCCACCTTCGATCCGGATGATTTTCGCGCCGGTGACCGCCTTCCCCAGCGCCTCGCCATGTTCGACCGGAAAGATCGGATCGGCCGTGCCGTGGATGACCAGCAGCGGCGCCGTCATTTCATGCAAGCGGCCTTTCCACGCGTCGCCGCCCCTGAGCATGAAATGGTTGGTCGCGCTCAGGAAGCCGCCGGAGCGGTCGTGATCCTGCTCGACAAAGGCACGCATCCGGGCCTCGTCGAATGGATGTGCGACGCTGGCGATCGCCCGCGCATCCCTGACGATGAAATCGACCACCTGGCCACGGTCCGACCAATCGACTTTGGCGCCCTCGGCCGAATGCTCGATATAGGCATCGCTCGTCTGCGGCAGGTGCGAAGTGTCGGTTCCCACGGGCGTGCTGCTGATGACGGTCAGCGATGCGACACGGGACGGGTGTTCCAACGCCACAAGCTGCGCGATCATGCCGCCCATCGACATGCCGACGACATTCGCCTTGCCGATACCGTGGTCGTCGAGAACGCGCATTGCATCGTCGGCCATATCATCGAACGTGTAGGGCGGCTCTCCCGGCTTGTATTTGGTCGAACGGCCGGTATCGCGATTGTCGTAGCGGATCACGAACAGGCCGGCATCGGCCAGTTCCCGGCAAAACGCCTCCGGCCACCACAGCATCGAGGCCATCGCTCCCATGATCAGCAACAGCGGCGGGTTCGCCGGATCGCCAAAGGTTTCGGATATGATTTCGGGGCGTTCGGTCGTCGTCACGGTGCGGCCTCCTCTCCTGCAATACTGATTGCATTTTGCAATCGGTTGCACGATAATAAAACTGATACGACAATGCAACTGGTTTTGGAGAAAAAATCTCATGAGCATGGATCGCCGGTCCGGATGTCCGATCAACCTGTCGCTGGAAGTGTTCGGCGATCGCTGGAGTCTGATCATCCTTCGCGACATGATCTTCGGCGGCAGGCGTCATTTTCGCGAGCTGCTCAACGGATCGATGGAAGGCATCGCCTCCAACATCCTCGCCGATCGGCTGAAGCGGCTGATGGAACTGGGCATGCTGACCAAAGCCGACGACCCCTCGCACAAGCAGAAGGCGATCTACAGCCTGACCGAAATGGCGATCACGCTGGTGCCGATCCTGGCCCATCTTGGCGCCTGGGGCCGCGTCTGGCTGCCGGTCAGCGAAGAACTCTCGATCCGCGCCGAACTTCTGGAAAAGGGCGGACAGCCGATGTGGGACAAATTCATGGACGAGTTGCGCCATGAACATCTCGGCAAGCCGCTCGATACCGCCTCGGGTCCTTCTGTCCGCGCCACCTTGCAGGCCGCCTATGAAGCCCTGGTTGCCAGCAAGGCTCTCGCCGCCGACTCTGCCGCTTGACCAACTTATTTTCCCGTTTGGGGGCCGGCTCTGCTAGAAGAAGCGGAAAATCACAATTCACGGGATTGGATAAGGTCTTGGTTGAGAACTCTCGGGATGCTGCCCGCGCACGCGCCGACCTGCGCTTCAAGAAGCAGGAAGAGGCGGCAACCGTCCGCCAGAAGGCGATGGCCGAATACGTCGCCGAGAGCGACGCCCGCCAGGCCAAGACCAACAAGCTGCGGGCGCTGCGTCTCGCCAAGGAAGCCGAAGACCTCGCCAACGCGCCAGCGGAACCTGCCAAGAAGCCGGCCCGCGCCAAGAAAAAATGACCTGAAGCCGCACAGGCACCAACTCCTATCCGGAGGCTGTGACGGTCGCTTCCTTCCCACCTCTTCACGCGAAGCAATTTCAACCGAAACCGGGATGTTATCTCGCCCGTCGACGGTCGATGATCGACGCCTTTCAGACAGGAGACCGCCATGACCGCACTGCCGCTCGAAAAAGCCAGGCAAATCATCGATGCCGCCTTTGCCAAGGGCTCCGATCTCAAGCTTAAGCCGCTTGGCGTCTCGGTGCTCGACGCCGGCGGGCATCTGGTCGCCTTCCAGCGCCAGGACGGCGCCTCGTTCCTGCGCCCGCAAATGTCGGCCGGCAAGGCCTATGGTGCGCTCGCCATCGGCATGGGCTCGCGCAAAGTCGAGGCTTTCGCCAAGGAGCGCCCGCACCTCGTCGCCGGCATCTCGGACGTCTCTGGCGGACGCGTGCTGCCGGTCGTCGGCGGCGTGCTGATCCGCGACAAGGC
>NZ_RZQI01000389.1:0-5372 GCF_003998335.1 Mesorhizobium sp. M7A.F.Ca.CA.002.05.1.1
TGATCAGAAGGTCTTCGCCATTGAGCTTGACTTCGGTGCCCGACCACTTGCCGAACAGGATGCGGTCGCCGGCCTTGACGTCCAGCGGGACCAGCTTGCCAGCTTCGTCACGAGCGCCGGAGCCGACAGCGATGATCTCGCCTTCCTGCGGCTTTTCCTTTGCCGTGTCGGGGATGATGATCCCGCCAGCGGTCTTGGATTCGGATTCGACCCGGCGAACGACCACGCGGTCATGAAGCGGGCGGAACTTCGACTTTGCCATTTTTTCTTCCTCGATGAGAACGGTGAGAAACAGTTCCTCCATCCGGCGGCGCCGGACATGTGGTTAGCACTCACCAAAGGCGAGTGCTAACGTGGCGCTGAAATAGGCTGGCGGCGCGCCGGAGTCAAGGCGCTCGGAGCGCCTCTTGGCGGCATGATGATGAACTTACCGGTGCCTGGCCGAACCGAGTACCAGAAGCGGGCACCGTTCGGCCAGCGGATAGCTGCCGCTCGGCACGACGCGCACTTCGCCGAACCAGTTGGCGGCCTCTTCGATCAGCGTGGCCAGCGTCGCGAAACTGTAGCTTATGTCCGAGCCGGCATAGACGTCGATCGTGTTGATCGAGCTCATGCTCCACCCCGTCCTTGCGGCAAGAGCTTCGCGGTCTGGGAACAGTCTGCCGAACGTATCGCGGATCGTTGCCACCTTGATGGCGAAATCGGGGTCGTTCGTCGTGGACGCCATCGCGATCCGCCATTTGAGCGCGTGGAAATTCTCGACCCCGCCGGCCAGAACCAGAGCTTCGATGCCGCGCAGATCATCTGCCGTTTCCGGTCGTGCGAAGACGCGGATCGCTGCGCGCCTGCCAGGCTTCAGTACCCTGGCGACCTCGCCAAACAACGAACTGCGCGCCGCCTGGGAATCGACCGCCGACAGGCATCCGTCGCCGATGACGGCGTCGATGCTTGCGTGATCCACGGGCAGGTTAAGCCAGTTGCCGGCGATTGCCCTTCGCGAGCCGTCGTCGCCGGCCCATACGCCGGAAATCATGGCCGCCGACTGGTCGACCGCCAACATCGACTTGCCCAGAATTGCCAATTCCGGGGTCACCCCCAAGAGGAGGACATCGGCATTTCCAAGATCAAGTTCGCGATCGAATATAGCGACGGTTTCCGCTGTTGGCCGGAGCGGCGCTTCCAGAAGTTTCCAATGGCGGTGGTAATCGTCCCAATGATTTGTCATGCAATTTATTGGCCCCTGGACGCCTGGATTTGGATACCCGCCGGGGCTTAATAGAGGTCGTCGGACAAGCCAAGACATTTCAAGAATTTACAGACGGTCCAAGAGGTAGATAGTGGCGCGCATCGTTGTGATAACGCACGAGCATGACAGGTTCCTGGGCAGGCGCGACATCCTGCTGCGCAGGAGCAGCCCATACATGCTGTTCGACATTCTTGCGGAATTGAAAAGGCGCGGCCACTCGGTTCAGGTTCAGCAAGGCCTGTCGAAGCCGGTCAGCGGCGATATGGCGGTATTGCATGTCGATGCCACGGTGACGCCCACGGACTATGTCGACTACGCCCGGAGTTTTGCCTTCTGCCTCAACATCGGCGCCGCCGACATATCCAAGCGGCGGATCAGCGGCGCATTGGTCGACAGAACCGACAGCTGGCAAGGTCAGGTGATCGTCAAAAGCAATCTCAACAATCGGGGTATTCCGGAGACGCTCCTCAACCGGCGATCCGAGCGTGCCGGGAAACAGCAGCCGTTTCCGCGCTTGCCAGCCTTGCATCCTTATGAGGTCCATGGATCTCTCGGCGACGTTCCAGATGGCGTCTTTGATTGCGACGATCTCGTCGTGGAAAAGTTCATTCCGGAGAGAGAACCCGACGGTTTTGCTGTTCGTTTCTGGGTGTTTTGCGGAGAGCGCGAGCGCTGCACCCGCTACGTCTCCCCGAACGGCCTGGTCAAGGCATCAGAGACGATCCGGCGCGAGCCCGTCCCGGTGCCCGACGAATTGCGTGAGCGTCGGCGTGAACTCGGCTTTGACTATGGAAAATTCGATTTCGTCATGCATGAGGGCAGGGCCGTCCTCCTCGACGCAAACAAGACTCCCGGCCGTCCGCAAAACCTCGTCAAGATGTTCGCGGCCGGCGCTTCCGATCTGACTCACGGCTTCGAAGGCCTCATCCATCGGGCGAAATAGGCGCGGCTGAGATCGCCGCGGACGCCCTAGAGAAACAGTCGCAGCTGCGTGTGAATGATAGACCGGTAATCCTCGATGGTCTGGCGGCTTTCCGCTTCGCCCTCGGCGAGCGCCAGGCGCACCACGCCGCCGGCGAGCTGGAAGATCAGCAGGACCATGCGTTCGAACTGCTCGCGCCTCTCGGGCTCGAGCAAGGCGATGACGTGGTCGCAGAACATTTGGGCCTGGTGTCGGGTTTCGGCGATGTCGAGGTTTTTGAGCGCCTTGTCGGCCTGGATGGCGTTCTGCAGATCCTGGATGGCCGGATCGCCGGCGACACGGCTGAGATAATCATCGAGCAGCCGGTCAGCGGCCACGATCACGTCGTTCGCCTCGCGGATTTCGGCGATGATCGTGGTCAGCCGTGCCCGGCTGACCTCTGAAAACCGCTCATAGAGCATCGCCAGGATCGCCGATTTGTTGGGAAAATAGTGGTAGACGGTGGCGATCGGCCCGCCCGCCAGCATGCCGACTTCCTTCATGGTGACGGCGTCGATACCCTTTTCCCCGATCAGCCGCATGGTCGTCGACAGGATCGCGTCGATGCGCTCGCGGCTGCGTTCCTGCTTGGGCCTGCGCCTCGGCTCGGTCGCCATTCTCTTCAATTCCGTCATGCACCGATCTTTCGCACGGCTTCCCAAATTCCGGTTGACAAGAAAATATGATCAAGTATCAGTTTCTGAAATACTGACAGGTTGTCAGCTTTTTTGCCGCACGGCAAGGACGTTGGGAGGCGCCTTTGGCTTCGACAGATACCGGCCACGCAGGCAGTGGCGACTGGCTGGTCGGCAATCCGACCGGCTGGCAGCTCGCCTCGGCCTTGTGGATCGGTTCGGTCGGCCTGCTCATCCTCGGCCTGCAGCCGGTGCTGCTCGGAGCTCTCTACACCGAAGGCCATGTCAGCGGCGACGAACTGGCGCTGGTCGCCACAGCCGAGATGATCGCTATTGCCATCGGTTCGGCTGTCGTGGCGATGCTGCTTTCGGCGCACCACATGCGCTGGAAAAGTGCCGTCCTTCTGCTGCTGCTGGCGCTGGTCAATGTGTGGACGGCCTATGCCGCGAGCACCAGCACGCTGATTGCGGCCCGCGCCCTGGCCGGGCTCGCCGAGGGCGGTCTGGTCGCCATCGCCACCGAACTGATCGCCCGCTCGCGGCGCGCCGAGCGCATCGGCGGCTATTTCGTCACCATGCAGACGCTGGCGCAATGCGCGCTCGCCCTGTTGCTGGCGCTCTATGTCATCCCGGCCGCAGGGGCGTCGGGCGGCTTCATCGTTCTTGCCGTCGTCTGCGTCGTGTCGCTGGTGGTCGCCTTCACTGTTCCCGGTGACTATGCCGACCTGCCCAAGGAGGAGAACCTGGTCAATGTGCTGACGCTTCCCTCGACGACCGCGCTGCTGTCCGTCTTCTGCTATTTCATGTTCTTCGGCGCGGTCTGGGCCTTTCTGGAACCGCTTGGCGCACAGTATGGCATCGATGGCCGCACCGTCGGCCTGATCGTCTCGGCCAGCCTCGCCGTGCAGGTCCTGGGTGCTATGACGGCCACCGTGTTCGAGGCGCGCATCGATTATCGCCTTGCCATCGCGGCGATCGGCGTCGTCGCGCTTGTCAGCTCCCTGGTTCTTGCCAGTAGCCCTGGCCTGACAACGTTCTGGGTCGCTGCCTTGGCCATGGGCTTTATCCTGCTGTTCATCGTGCCCTACCAGATACGTCTGGCGATCACCGCCGACGAGACGCGGACCGCTGTGCTGCTGGTGCCGGCAGCCCAGCTTTTCGGCCTGGCGATCGGGCCGATCGCGGCGTCGCTGCTCATCGATGGCAAGGATTTCCGGCCGGTGCCGGAATTCGCCGCCGCCAGCGCGGTCGCCAGCGTGGCGCTGCTCGGTCTCTTCGTCCTTGTGTCGCGTCACCGTCGTGCGGTTGCCTGAGCGGGGAGGTGGCATGTCTAACATTTGGAGCAACTGGTCGGGCTTTGTAAGCGCCGAGCCCAAGCTGATCGCCAGCCCCGGCGATGCCGGTGAACTCGGTGATCTCGTCCGGACCGCGCCTGGCCCGGTGCGCGTCGCCGGTGCCGGTCATTCCTTCACGCCGCTGGTGAAATCGCAAGGCACGATCCTGTCCCTGGAGAGGCTGGAAGGGCTGGTCTCGCACGACGCCGAAACACATCGGGCGCGGGTGCGGGCAGGGACCCGGCTCGGCCCGCTGATGCGCATCCTGCAAGGCATTGGCCAGGGCCTGCCCAATATGGGCGACATTGACCGCCAGGCGATCGGCGGCGCGCTGGGTACCGCCACGCATGGCTCGGGACCGACGCTCGGCGCCTATCACACGCAGCTGGAGACGGTGCAGATCGTCGACGGGCTTGGCAAGGTCCGCGACTTCAAGCGGGCAGGGGATCAGGACATGATCCACGCCATGGGCGTCGCGCTCGGCGCTTTCGGCGTGCTCACCGAAGTGACGCTGAACAACATCGCGACCTACCGGTTGCGCCGCCGCAAATATGTGCTGCCGATCACTGAGATGCTGCGCGACTTCGAGGCGATGATGGCCGCGCATCGCTCGGCCGAATTCTACTACATTCCGTTCTCCGGCTATGCGCAGTTCATCGCCAGCGATTTCAGCGACGCCGCACCCACCGCACGGCCGCCGGAAGAGGACGAGGCGGGTTTGAGGACGCTGCGTCGGCTGCGCACCTCACTTGCCTGGCTGCCATCGCTGCGTGGCCGCCTGATCCGTTCGGCGGCCGTCAGATTTCCCGCCGAGGACTACGTGCAGGACTGGCTCAACGTCTATGCCAGCGACCGGCAGACCAAGTTCAACGAGATGGAATATCATTTGCCGTTCGAGGAAGGGCCGAAGGCGTTGGCCGAGATCATCGAGCTGACCGAGAAGCGTTTTCTCGAGGTCTATTTCCCGATGGAGGTGCGCTCGGTCGCGCCGGACCAGTTCTGGCTTTCGCCATTCTACAACAGGCTGACCTGCTCCATCGCCATCCACCATGATGCAGCGAACGATCCTCTGCCGTTCATGCGGGCGGCGGAGCCGATCTTCCGCAGATATGGCGGCCGGCCGCATTGGGGCAAGATGCACAGCCTGAAAGCGGCGGATCTGAAAAAGCTCTACCCGCGCTGGGACGATGCCATGG
>NZ_RZQI01000390.1:0-5368 GCF_003998335.1 Mesorhizobium sp. M7A.F.Ca.CA.002.05.1.1
AAGGCCGGCCGCGGCGCCGGCGCCTTCAATGGAAGTGGCCGCACTTGAACGCTCTGTCGGCGACGACAAGGGATCGATCGAGAAATTCCTGCGCCAGGACTATCTGACGCCGGACACCGGGGCGATGAGCGAGACCGTCAAGCGGCTCTACGGCCCATCCGCCTTCATCTTCGGAACCCGCTACGACGCCGACGCCATCGTCAAGATCAAGGCCGACTGGTTCGCGCAGTGGGCCTCCTGGTCGCTAAGCATGGAGGCCGGCAGCCTGGAGGTCACTCCACAGGGCGAAGATCGCGCCGAGGCAGTCTTTGCGATGCGCTACGACTATCTTCCAAAGGACAGGTCGGCGGCACGCCTGACCGGCAAGGCGCGCGTCACGCTTGGGGTGGTCAAGGCCGGCGGCGGCTGGCGTATCGAATCCGAGACATCGCAGGCGATGCAGTAGGCGTGATCCCACGGCCAGCCGGGCAATTCAAGCTGGCGGCGCCTCATGGCGATAGGAATTTTTTCTTGACTCGGTGAGGGCAGCTATGCTACATTTTTGCCCATGGTGCTGATTTGCGCCAGTGACCCGCCGCCCGGCGGGTTTTTGCGTTTGGAGCTTCGCCAACCGACACGGCGGTAGACTTTCAGAGAATGAACTTAACCCCTGCCGCTACCATCCGTTCCCGAAGCTTGAAAACGCGCCGTTTCGTTTGAGCGTCGGGTCGCCTATATTGCCGGCGATAGTGTTGGCGAGGAGACAGAGATGGCCGAGGACGCCGATCCGGCGCGCAGATCGATCGGTGCGCGGCGCAACCCCGACAGCGCCGATGCCATTCTCGAAGCCGCCGAGGCCGTACTGGTCGAAGCCGGTTATGCCGGTTTCTCGATCGAGGCGGTGGCGCGGCGGGCCCGCGCCGGCAAACCCACCATCTATCGCTGGTGGCCGAGCAAGGCGGCATTGCTGCTTGAGGTCTATCAGCGCCAGAAGCGCGTCGAGGTTCCCGATACCGGGCGGCTGGAGGAGGATCTCGTCGGCTTCCTGAAAAACCTGTTCACCCACTGGCGCGAGACATCGTCGGGAAGCGTGTTCCGGTCGCTGATCGCCGAGGCGCAGTCGGACGAGACCGCTGCCGCGGCCCTTGCCGACTACTCGCTGGGCCGACGCTCCCATACCGGCCAGATCATCGAACGCGCCAAGGCAAGGGGCGAAATCCCGGCCGGCGTCGATTCAGCTGTTGTCGCAGACCTGATCGCCTCCTTCGCCTGGAGACATCTGTTGACCAACCGGCTCGACGAGGACGAAGCCGCCATCGGCAAGGCGGTCAACTACGTGATGCGAGGCATAGCGGCGCCCGCCCCTTAAAAAACGGCGATGAAAAAGGGCGCGGCAACCCCTGGCTGCCGCGCCCTTTTCAAAGAGCTATCAGTCTTACTTGGCGCTTTCCAGCGTATCGACCGTCTTCTTCAGGTTCGCGTCGGGGATCTCGATCTTGGCGCCGGCGCGCAGCGACTTGACCAGCGCAAAATATTTGTCGCGGATGACCGCCTGCTTGGCCTGGTCCTTGACGTCGTCGAAGGCCGGCGGCTGCTTGGTGCGCTTGTCCTCGAGCTTGATGACATGCCAGCCGAACTGCGACTGCACCGGCTGCTCGGTGTATTTGCCGACCTCGAGCGCGGAGGCCGCCTTGTCGAACTCCGGCACCATCTGGCCAGGTCCGAACCAGCCGAGATCGCCGCCGCTGGTCTTGCCCGAGGGATCGCTGGTGTGCTCGTTGGCGAGCTTCTGGAAGTCGGCGCCGCCGTCGAGCTGCTTGATGATGGCCTCGGCCTCTTCCTTCGTCTTCACGAGGATGTGACGGGCATGCAGCTCGTTGGTGGGCGGCGTGTTGGCGATTTCCTGGTCGTAGCGGGCGCGGACCTCGGCGTCGGTGACCTTGTCGACGACGCCCTTCTCGACCATCTCGCCATGCAGCGCGCGCTGCTGCAGGAAGGCCATGCGGCGCTGGAAGTCGGGATCCTTGTCGAGCCCTGACGTGACCGCCTGGGCGGCCATGACACGGATCTCGATGGCAGCCGAGAGCGCTGCGGCACGGCGCTGCTCGGGTGGCAATTGCGCGAACTGCTGTGACAATTCCCCTTCGGCAAGCACCAGATCGGCTTCGGTCAGGGGCTGGCCGTTGACCGTGGCGATAACCTTATTCGGATCGACCGGTGCCGCGGCTGGCGCTGCTGCATCCGCCGGGGCGGGAGCGGTTTGCTGCGCCATCAGCGGCGAGAGCGAAAGGGCCGACAGGCCGACGGCCAAGCCAAGGCTGGCGAGCGACGCGCGGCGGAACAACAGGGACATAGGGTGGACTCCGGTGGGGATTGTTAAGAGGGTGCTTCCAGATCGGCCAGATTGTGGCGGAATTTGGCGCAGCCAGCAGGGCCAGCGCGGCGTTGACATCAGTTGAGCCCCCTCTTATCTGTCCAACGACTTTGCGTCCAGAACCGTTTTCCGGGCGCTTTTTGTGTTTGCCAGTGTTCACTAATGTGTTCGCCAGTGTTCACGTGGAATTGATGGGGCCGGCCGGCGCTCATCTCAAGATTGAGAATTCTATCGAAAGGACCATTGGATGGTCAGTCTCGGCGGTCTCGCCCGTAAGGTTTTCGGTTCCTCCAACGACCGTCGGGTCAAATCGACCCGGCCCCGTGTCGAGGCGATCAACGCCATGGAAAACGAGATGCGGGCGCTCTCCGACGAGGAGTTGGTCGGCCGCACCGCGAAGTTCCGCCAGGACATAGCCAATGGCGCCACACTCGACGACCTGTTGGTGCCGGCCTTCGCCACCGCCCGCGAGGCAGCGCGCCGCGTGCTCGGCATGCGCCCCTTCGATGTCCAGCTGATCGGCGGCATGGTGCTGCACAATGGCGGTATTGCCGAGATGCGCACCGGCGAGGGCAAGACCCTGGTCGCGACGCTGCCGGTCTACCTCAATGCGCTCGCCGGCAAAGGCGTCCACGTCGTCACCGTCAACGATTACCTGGCCACCCGCGACTCCGAATGGATGGGCCGCGTCTACAAGTTCCTCGGCCTCTCGGTCGGCGTCATCGTCCATGGCCTGTCTGACGAGGAGCGCAGCGCCGCCTACGCCGCCGATGTCACCTACGCCACCAACAACGAGCTCGGCTTCGACTATCTGCGCGACAACATGAAATACGAGCGCGCCCAGATGGTGCAGCGCGGTCACAATTACGCGATCGTCGACGAAGTCGATTCCATCCTGGTCGACGAGGCGCGCACGCCGCTGATCATTTCCGGTCCGCTCGAGGACCGTTCGGAAATGTACAACACCATCGACACCTTCATCATCCAGCTGCAGCCGCAGGATTATGAGATCGACGAGAAGCAGAAGACCTCGATCTTCACCGAGGAAGGCACCGAGAAGCTCGAGAACCTTTTGCGCGATGCCGGCCTGCTCAAGGGCGAGTCGCTCTACGACGTCGAGAACGTCGCCATCGTCCATCACGTCAACAACGCGCTGAAGGCGCACCGGCTGTTCCAGAAGGACAAGGACTACATCGTCCGCAACGGCGAGATCGTCATCATCGACGAGTTCACCGGCCGCATGATGCCGGGCCGCCGCTATTCGGAAGGCCTGCACCAGGCGCTCGAAGCCAAGGAGCATGTGGCGATCCAGCCGGAGAACCAGACGCTGGCCTCCGTCACCTTCCAGAATTATTTCCGCCTCTACAAGAAGCTCTCCGGCATGACCGGCACGGCGCTGACCGAGGCCGAGGAATTCGGCAACATCTACGGTCTCGAAGTCACCGAGATCCCGACCAATCTGCCGGTCGTGCGCATCGACGAGGACGACGAGGTCTACCGGACGGTCGAGGAGAAATACAAGGCGATCGTGAGAGAGATCCGCGAAGCCAGCGCCAAGGGCCAGCCGACGCTGGTCGGCACCACTTCCATCGAAAAGTCCGAGCAGCTGGCCGAGCGCCTGCGCAAGGAAGGTTTTACCGATTTCGAAGTGCTGAACGCCCGCCATCACGAGCGCGAGGCGGCGATCGTCGCCCAGGCCGGCAAGCCCGGCGCCATCACCATCGCCACCAACATGGCCGGCCGCGGCACCGACATCAAGCTCGGCGGCAATGCCGAGATGCGCATCGAGGAAGAGCTCGGCGACATGCCGGCCGGACCCGAGCGCGAGGCGCGGGAAAAGGAAATCATTGCCGACATCGAGCGGCTGAAGGAAAAGGCGCTGGCCGCCGGCGGCCTCTACGTGCTGGCCACCGAACGCCACGAATCGCGCCGCATCGACAACCAGTTGCGCGGCCGTTCCGGCCGTCAGGGCGACCCCGGCCGCTCGAAATTCTTCCTGTCCCTGCAGGACGATCTGATGCGCATCTTCGGCTCCGAGCGCATGGACGGCATGCTGCAGAAGCTCGGCCTCAAGGAAGATGAGGCGATCATCCATCCGTGGATCAACAAGGCACTGGAAAAGGCGCAGAAGAAGGTCGAGGCGCGCAACTTCGACATCCGCAAGAACCTTTTGAAATATGACGACGTCTCCAACGACCAGCGCAAGGTGGTGTTCGAGCAGCGCATCGAGCTGATGGACGGCGAAGGCCTGTCCGAAACGATCGCCGAGATGCGCGAAGGCGTCATCGACGAGATCGTCGCCAAGGCCATTCCCGAAAACGCCTATGCCGAGCAGTGGAACGTTGCCGGGCTGAAGGCCGAGATCGCCGAGTTCCTCAACCTCGACCTGCCGGTCGAGGACTGGGCCAAGGAAGAGGGCATCGCCGAAGACGACATCCGCGAGCGCATCGGGCAGGCCGCCGAAGCCGCCGCCAAGGAGCGCGCCGAGCGTTTTGGCCCCGAGGTGATGAACTATGTCGAGCGCTCGGTTGTGCTGCAGACGCTCGATCATCTGTGGCGCGAGCACATCGTCAATCTCGACCATCTGCGTTCGGTCGTCGGCTTCCGCGGCTACGCCCAGCGCGATCCGCTGCAGGAGTACAAGGGCGAAGCATTCGAGCTGTTCCAGGCCATGCTGGGCAATCTGCGCCAGGCCGTCACCGCGCAGCTGATGCGCGTCGAACTGGTCCGCCAGGCCGCCGAAGCGCCGCCCCCGGAAGCCCCCGACATGTTCGGCACCCACATCGACGGCACCACCGGCGAGAACGACTTCGAAGGCGGCGAAACCGCCCTCCTGGTCCGCCCGGAGACAACCGCCGTCGTCGCTCCCGAGGACCGCGACCCCAACAACCAGGCCACCTGGGGCAAAGTCGGCCGCAACGAAGCCTGCCCCTGCGGTTCGGGGAAGAAGTACAAGCACTGCCACGGGGCGTTCGCGTAAGGGCGCGGCGCTTTTTTTCCCTTCTCCCCGTATAG
>NZ_RZQI01000038.1:0-15355 GCF_003998335.1 Mesorhizobium sp. M7A.F.Ca.CA.002.05.1.1
CTCTATGACGGCCACGCGGTGGCCGCGGTCGCCGCGATCGATGCCCGCACCGCCAGGCAGGCGCTGAAGCTCATCGAGATTGAATACGAGCTTTTGCCGCATGTCACCGATGTCGACGAGGCGGCGAAGCACACGGCGCCCTTGATCAATGATGCCATCTTCACCGAGGGCCTCGAGGAAAAACCGGTAAAACCCTCCAACGTCACCAAGCGCAGCCAGTTTGGCCATGGCGATGTCCATCAGGGTTTCGGGCAGGCCGACTTTATCGTCGAGCGTTCCTTCAAGACCGAGCAGACGCACCAGGGCTATATCGAGCCGCATGCCTGCGTGGCGAATTTCAGCTCCGACGGCACCGCTGATCTCTGGGTGTGCACGCAGGGCCATTTCGTCTACCGCCAGCACTGCGCCCAGTTGCTTGGCATGGAAGCCTCGAAACTGCGCGTCACCTCCTCGGAGATCGGCGGCGGTTTCGGCGGCAAGACCCATGTCTGGGCCGAGCCGGTGGCGCTGGCGCTGTCGCGCAAGGCCGGACGGCCGGTGAAGCTCGTGATGACCCGCGACGAGGTGTTCCGCGCCTCGGGCCCGACCAGCGCCACCTCGATCGACGTCAAGATCGGCGCCCGCAAGGACGGCACGATCACCGCCGCCGAAGCGACGCTTCGCTACAGCTGCGGCCCGTATGCCGGCTCCTGGGCCGAGATCGGCGCCATGACGGCATTCGCCTGCTACAAGCTCGATAACGTCAAGACGGTCGGCTACGAAGTGCTGGTCAACCGGCCGAAGACCGCAGCCTATCGCGCGCCCTCAGCGCCGATGGCGGCCTTCGCGGTGGAAAGTGCTGTCGACGAGCTGGCCAAGAAGATCGGCATGGATCCGGTCGACTTCCGCATCAGGAACGCCGCGCAGGAAGGCACACGGTCCTCCTACGGCCCGGTCTACGGACCGATCGGCATCGGCCCGACGCTGGAGGCGGTGAAGAGCCATCCGCACATGAAGGCGCCGCTGGGCAAGAACCAGGGCCGTGGCATGGCTTGCGGCTTCTGGTTCAATTTCGGCGGCCAGACCTGCACCGACCTCAACATCGGCATGGACGGCTCGGTCTCGCTTGCCGTCGGCACGGTCGATGTCGGTGGTTCGCGCGCGTCGCTGTCGCTGGTGGCGGCGGAGGAGCTCGGCATCGACTATAGCCAGGTCAAGGCGATCGTCGCCGACACGTCCAGCCTCGGCTACAACGACATGACGGACGGCAGCCGCGGCACCTTCTCGTCCTCCATGGCGACGATCTCGGCCGCCCGCAATGCGATCAAAATCCTGCGCGAGCGCGCTGCGCAGATGTGGGACATTGCCGTCGACGACGTGGTCTGGGAAAAGGGCCACGCGGTCGCCAAGGGCGAGAAGCACGGCAATCTCGGCAAGCTGTCGCTGAAGGAGATCGCGGTCGAGTCGGGCAAGACCGGCGGGCCGATCGCCGGCCACAGCGAACTCGTCGCCGATGGCGCCGGCGTCTCCTTCGCCACCCATATCTGCGATATCGAGGTCGATCCCGAGACCGGCGCCACCAGGGTCATCCGCTACACGGTCGTGCAGGATGCGGGCAAGGCGGTGCACCCGACCTATGTCGAGGGACAGTACCAGGGCGGTGCGGCGCAAGGCATCGGCTGGGCGCTCAACGAGGAGTATATATACGGCAAGGACGGGCGGCTGCAGAACGCCGGCTTCCTCGACTACCGCATCCCGGTCTGCTCGGACCTGCCGATGATCGACACGCAGATCCTCGAAATCCCCAACCCCAACCACCCTTACGGGGTGCGCGGTGTCGGCGAGACGTCGATCGTGCCGCCGCTGGCGGCGATTGCCAATGCGGTGTCGAACGCCGCGGGCGTGCGCATGACGCACATCCCGATGTCGCCGCCGCGCATCCTGGCGGCGATCGAGGCGGAACGGGAATGGTCGAAGTAACGCTCTGGGGCTCGCTCGCCGCGACCGCCGGAGGCAACAGCAAGGTCGAGATCGAGGCCAAGGACATAAGGGAGCTGTTCAGGAAGCTGGCTGAACAGTATCCCGGCCTAGAGCCCTGGATCGACAAAGGCATCGCGGTTGCGATCGACGGGACGATCTATCGGGATACGTGGTCGAAGAAGCTGCCAGAGGGGGCGGAGATTTTTCTGTTGCCGCGACTGGCGGGGGGATGAGGGGGAGAGCCGGGCCTCGGCACCATCGCTTAACATCATGTCGTGGTGGGGCCGCAAGCGGACTGTCTGGTTTCGGGTGCCGATGGGTCGATACTAGGCATAGAACCTGCTGCTTGGCTGTTGTAGAGCTCGAACCGTCGGCGCCTATTCTGGAAATTGCTGGTTCCGCAGTCCATCCTGCGCTGCCTTCGCCGCGTTGCTACCCGCTGCCCAGATCCGATAGATCAGGTTGTCGTCTGCGAGGAAAAACTCGCCACCAAGCACCTCTGCGCCATCTTCCACGAGGCGCTTCTTCATGGCGTCCTCGCCGGCGATCGCAATTTCTGCACTCGCATATGGTGCGGTGTCGGGCTGAGGGCTTGGCTTGAAGACCTCCCAATGGAAGGCTCCTCTGGGATAGGCGCTCTGGATCTGATCGCGGCGCGCCTGCGGGCTCTTTGAGAAGCCTACTTTGATGATGTGTTTGTCTTCGACTTCATCATCCCGACGTCCCAGATAGGCTCCGATGTTACCCACGAGGCGGAGTATGTAGAGATGCTTCGGCCCGTTCGTCTCCCCGACCCAGTAAGGCCGTGAGGCCGGTCTCACGGCGCGGCTCGGGCTAAGCGCGGATTCGAGGGTCTGAATTGTCGGGTCCACGGGCTCCGTCTGCCCATAGACCGGCACTTCGTAGACGTCCAACTCATAGAGCTCTGCCGCCTCGTCGGCTGAGACGGGGACACCGTTTGCTCCTATGAGTTCTGCATTCGAGCCACGATAAGCCTGAGGAAACAACTCCTCCACTCGACGCCAATCCTCTGGAACGATGCGCCATGCCCTCGTCGCCTTTACCGCATAAAGCCACTTCCCACGGGAGTCCTGATCGCGCTCCTTTTCGGCCCAGCGATCCCCCGAGATGAACTCCTGCGCGTGACCGATCTCGTGGGAGATCTCAAGCACCCCGACAACCTTGCCGCGCATGTTTTCCGGGCCCTTTCCCTTGGTCACGTAGATCGCGACCAGTGTCCCCGGCTTGGAGTTGCTAAGGTAACGGGCCCGCCGAGCTTCGTCGGCAAATCCGATGCATCCCCAGCTGGCTGGATCGAAGCCCCAGAACGATGTCAGCCAGACCTGCCGGCCATCGGGTAGGGTATCGGTGGCCGGGGCGAGTTCTGGAACCGACGTCCAGTCAAACGCAAACACCTCTTGCTGGGCAGCCTCGATGTCTATAGCTCCGAGTGCGCTGCGGATGTATGCCATCGCATCTTCAGCTGGATGCCGCTCCCCCTTCTTCACCAGGATCGTCGTGAGAGGCGGCAGCCCACGATCCGCCAAATAGTGCAGAATGACCTCGAGATTTCGCCCAAGCCCGCGGCCCGTTGGATGGTTCCAGCCTACTGCCTCACCAACCTGCTGGTATGTCGTCCGCCTCTTATGCAAAGCCTTTGCAGCCAGGAAGCGGGCGATTTCGAATTGAAGCGTATCCATTCGTTACCCATCATTTCAAGTGAATGCTTAAAGGACCGATTTTTCATTACTTCCAGTGCACGCTGATGTGACGATCGACGTCTTCGTTCTTCAACTGTTTGTCACATTGCTAGTCGGCCTGGCGGCGATCGAGGCGGAACGGGAAGGCTAGGGCGAGGGGTGCGCTGATGGTCGAAGTCACCCCTTGGGGCGCCGTCGGCCAGCTTGCCGACGGCAAGAGCAAGGTCGAGGTCGAAGCCAAGGACATCAGGGAGCTGTTCAGGAAGCTGGCTGAACAGTATCCCGGCCTCGAGCCCTGGATCGACAAAGGCATCGCGGTGGCGATCGATGGGACGATCTATCGCGAGACGTGGTCGAAGGAATTGCCGCAGGGGGCGGAGATTTTCTGCTGCCGAGGCTGGCGGGTGGGTAGGCGGACAGCCGTATCCCCGCCGTCGACGACGCAGATCTGGCCAAGTGAATTGAAATAGCGAACACAACGCAAAGATTTCATTATGTGAGAGGAATATCAGGCCAGTCGTCGGGAACAAGAGCTGGCGGCTTAGTCCATGGCCCTTCAACCAACGCGGCTTGAAACCAATCGTCACGTAGGTTCGCGTGCTCAGTAACAATCAATTGGAAGCCGGGCGCATCTTGAATCGTGAACCGAGACAGGACCTCGAACAGCCGCCTAACGGCCTCCAGATCGGCATCCTTTTCAGTCTGTTCGATTGACCCTCCAGCTTCCGCGTAAGCCTTCTCCGAAGGAAAATATACCTGTGTCGGTTGGTCGATTAGCATGAATCTCGGTATGGGCTGACCGTAAGTCGAAGCGAACCGATGAAGGGCCAGTAGTGCGGCCAGATGATACGCCAAGTGATTTTCGCCGCCACCTGTCCTGTTCATATAGATCGGCCGACCAGGCCGATCTATAACGACAGTGAGATTGTGCAGGTCAAGGCGAGCCGGGTACTGGCCAAACTCACCACCGAGAGCGGCGATGTATCCAGACATATGCATAGAGATATTGCTGAGTGTCGATACCAAACGAGATTCTGTATCATCGGCGCCAAGCTTTCGTTCGAGACCTTCTACCTTGGCCTTGAGTCGGCGCTCCTCATTCTTAAGCTTCGTCATCTCGGTATCGGGTACAAGGTTCTCCAGAAACAAACTAATGCGACCGACCACACGTGAAGCGGCGTTGTTCCTGCTGCCCGTCTGGGCGATTACTTCGCTGGCCGCAATGGCGGAAGCTAGTTCCAACTCCCTGCTTCGGAGGTCGTCTCCTATCGAGACCACTTCCTTCTGCCGCTCGACCAAATAGGCTTCTAAGGCGGGCCGTTCGCCAGTCACAGCTATCAGTTCGCGATCCAAAGAGGCGAGTTCCGATAAAAGTGCCTCGGCAATAGGGGTTGTCATGCCGAGGTTGGCTTCTACAAATGGCCACTGCCATTCCCCTGTGGCCTTGTTGGAGGGGAGTGCCTTGATAGAACTCAAGCGATCCCGTTGCTCCGTAACTTCGCTCTGGAAACCTTCCGCTCGGCGGGCGAACTGCTGCGCGCTTTCTATCCGGCGCTGTGTCTCTCGACGTCGTTCCCTGAGATCGACCAAGTCGTTCTCGATGGTTGACACCCTTTGACCGTCGTCTTCGGGTGTAGGCGTTGGTTGCCAGTCAAGAGCCTGTCGGAGAAGATCGACGACCGCCACCTCGTCGCCGCCAATGGATCGTAGAATGCCAACGGCCCGAGCTTCCGACAGGAGGCCGATCGCGCGCTCCTCGGAACTGTCGATTGCTTCGTTGGCTTGCTGGACGAGCTTTGCATTTAAGCGAAGCTCGCGTTGCGCAATGCGCAGTTGGGATTCCAGTGTAAACTTGTCTCTACCAGACACCCCCAGCAGGATGGGTAGCGTGTCCTTGATCGCTTGCGGCTGGTGCGGCTCGTTCTGGCGATAGAACAACTGATCCTTGTTGGTTACAATCGCCTGTTTCTGGAACAGGTAGTAGAAGGTATGTTTTACGTTTGCATCGTAGCTGTCCCGACTGTTTTCAAGCGGAACATCGGTGGTATTCTCAGGAATGCCGAGCAACCCCGTTAGCAGAGCGACGACGCCGTCATCAGTGTCGTTGACTACGAGTTCGTTGAACGCTGGTGCATTTAGCACGGCTCCGCGGCGAACCATGACGGTACTTCCGCTTTGCGCACCAAGTACAGGAGCTGGTTTCGCCACGAGCACCTGTTCGCCCTCGAAACGATAAATAACCGCGTACCAAGTTACGTGATCCCGGATCACGCCTTCGGGCACGTTGAAGGTCGATCGTCCCATGCAATATTCGATGATATCCGAAAGGGCGGATTTGCCGGTGGAGGACCTGCCAGTAATTACGTTGAGGCCATCATGAAAGATCACATCCCGACGGCGGCCATCATTACTATATATATGGATTGACTTGATCTTCATGGTCTAATGCCCAGTGTGGTATAGATAGTTCCTCTATCACCAATGCGCGCGAACTCTTTTCCCAAGAACGCCGCAACGCGTTGACAAGCTATGGACTCAGGAGTGCCGTTAATAGTCTTTCGCACACCTTTTGGCTTGGAAAGCAACCGGCCGTCCGGCTGAACAGCCAGTGCATCGACATGCATGAGCAACCCGAGTGCTTCGAAAGTGAACGGAAGGATATCGGTGCAACGACGGTCGAATCCAACTTGGAGTTCCGGATGCTCCGCAACCACCTTCAAGAAATAACCGCGGTTTCCGCGCTGCAAAGTTTCACGAGACTGGCGCTGCAAACACAATGGCAAAATCAGCAGGGACAACGAGAATGGCATGCCTTCTTTGGCTTCCTCCTCGAACCCAGATAAAGCGCGAAAGAGCACAAGGCCACAAAATGCAGGGTTGAAGAGGTTGCGAATCTCAATTGGCCGCTCGCTCCAGCTTTTCATGCGGCAATGCCCAACAATTGAGCCAAGCGCTGCATGAATCGCGGATGCCAATAAACTCGGGGAGATGGAGTCGAATTGGCGAGAATATGGAAAGCACCGCGAACCACATATGGCTCCATGACGCGCTCCCGTATTCTTAGCCTTTCCGTTTCCATCTCTGCCCAAAGATAAAGCTCTTTGCCGGCTGCAATGCATGCATCAGGTTGGCTATCATCGGTAATGGTCTCGAATGCGATCTCCCGATAATGTGCCCATTCCTCGACGAGACGGTCTTCGTATTCCTCGATCTCACCCGAGACCAGCAGGTTTTCGCGAGCCCAACTCGAGCGCTGTTCGAACGCCCGGTAGTAGTCGAGGATCGCGTTTTGGATTCGACCTGCCGGCAGATCGAGCACACGCAGTTGCTCAACGAATATTCGTGGGTCGTTTAAGGCATCGATCTTGCCGTCTGGATGGCGATTTCGGAACGTTATGGGCAGGTTATCCGCTCGATACTCGTCGGCGAGCGCCGCAAGCTTGTCGGAAACCTCCTGGACCTTGATCGGTTTCTTCCGTTCGCCAGACAGAAGCTTAATAACGGTGTCGGTCCACCAACCCTCAAGTCTCTCGAACAAAGCGACGCGGAATTCTCGGCGGACGGTGCGAAGCCGTTGATCCACCAACATCGGAATTTCATTAATTCGTGGTGCCGCTGGGAAGATCGTTATGCGTCCGTAGAAATCTCGGGTCTCTTCGGCGGTCAAACCATCGAGTTCGGATTTGACTTTTGCGATTTCACGGGACTGGCTTTGAGCCAGAATATTCGCGGCCACTTCAGCTCTAGTGCCGTCATCTGCTTGCACACCGGTAAACAGGGTAAGGAATGAGTTGGGAGAAATACTCGCAGTGCTGAACAAAAGGAAGCGGGCGTCAGACGCCTCCATACCGCTCGCCTTGTAGTATTTGATCCATATGCGCACCGACTTCCAGAAGTCGACCGATAAGTCCGAGAGCCTGTCTCCTGGGGCTTTGTGCTTAAGCGAAGCCAGCGAGACACCTGCATTGGTGGCTACAAATTCTACGTCATCATTTCTTTCGATGTATACAGCACCATCCTCCGGAAGATCGAGCACCTTCAGGAGTGCAAATCTGGCCTGATATATATAACCTAGCCCCTGCTCCGCTGCCGAAAACGCCGAACTAGAGTCGGTCATTCACCGGAAACTCAATAACAGGATATTTGAGACACGTTCCAACTCATCCCCCATCTATGTTTGCGATTTAAATATCTGGGTTATTTTAAATAAACAACCACTCGATTTGATGGGCGAGTGCGAAAATTGCTGCGCAGTTGTGATTTCTGCGGCCTTGGACACTGGCGCGAATTGTGACGAGTGAATGGCTACTTTTCTTCCACGATCCGCAAATACGCCGCCGTCACGAACAGCACGAACAAGATCCGCCTTGCCTCCTCGGGCATTAGCAGGGTCGTCAGCACCGGGAGATTTCATGCCGAGGTGACGGGTGCCGCGAGGCGACTCAGCCCGCGAATGCTTCGAATGTATCCCTGGAGGTCAGCATCGCCTGGCCCTTGAACGAGATCGAGAAATCACCGAGCTGGTACTGGCCCTGGTCATTCTTGACCAGAATGTCGCCATCAACCGTGTTGAAGCCACTCTCGATGCTTTTGAGGATCCTGTCGACGTAGCGCAGGTTGCTCTTGGCGGAGAGACTGTCTTTCTTGGCCAGCTGCGCGAGACCTTGGAGCTTCGGATCGTCGCCGATGCTTTGCAGCCGTGCTTCAACGGCCTCGGGGCCGGTGCGCGCCAACGCCGCATTCAGGGCCGGCAGTGCCTTCTGCAGGCTGAACAATGCAGAGGCTATGGATACTTCGTCGGCCGCACCCCCGGGTTCAAATTGCCCTGCAGTTCCTTCGGCAGCGGCAGGCTTGAGCATTGCAGGTGCACCTCGCGGGCGAACAGCTTTCGTTGCTTCTGCTCATGCTCCTTGATGGCTGCGACGAGCCCCATCGAGTATGGACCAAGCAAGACGCCGAAACCCCACCCCGGATGCTCCTTCTCGCGAGCTTGGTAATCCGAAGCCGCCCTGCGGGCCTGTTGGCATGCCGGCGAAGCCCATTTCTGGTCCTGCTGCGAAAGCGACGCCTCATAGTCGACCGGGGAGGTCGCGCACCCGGCCACTGCCGCAGTCAATGCGAGGCAGATTGCGTTTCTCATCCGAAGCCTCTCCTAAGCCTTGTGAAGGGCCTGCATAGACCTCTTCATCCCACAAGGCGATAGCTGCGGCCATGCGCCTTCCCACCCTCCGCAACCCCTCGCCCCTCCCCGGGCCTTCCCGCAGCCGGATTCGAACATGCCTGGAACCAAGTCACGGGGCCTGGAACCAAATCGCGGGCGAGATTGTTCAGTTGTAACTTTGATCCCACGCCGCGGCCGGCAAAGCGGCGACATTGAGGAGTTCTCACCATGAAGATTTCATCCGGATTTCGTTCCATCGCGGTTGCCGCCATCGCCACCGCGAGCATCGGCTTTGCCAGCGCCGCGCATGCCGACAGCGGCACGATCCGCTTCGCCGTCTACAAGGCGGCCTTCTTCGTCGGTGGCTCCGGCGGCAAGGGCACCTTCACCTTCCATGGCAAGAGCTACCCGATCTCGATCGGCGCCGTGTCCGGAGGCCTGGCTTTCGGCGTGTCCAAGACATATTTCCGCGGCACGGTTCGCCATATCCGCCGCGCCCGCGACGTGACCGGGGTCTACGGAGCAGCCGGCGGCGGCGGCACGATCGGCAAGGGAGCCCAGGTGATCATCATGACCAATGACAAGGGCGCCCAACTCGAACTCACGGGCAAGCAAGTCGGCCTGCAGGTCAACGCCGACCTCAGCGGCATGGCCATCTCGTTCGAGTAAGGCCGTCATTCCAGCCGGACCATATTCAAAGGGCGGTGCCGGCTTCGAGCCGACGCCGCCCTTATCATTTACCTAGCTCCTGAGCCCCGGCGCTTCCTGGCCGGTGCGCTCGACATATTCAGTATAGCCGCCGCCATAGGTGTGGATGCCTTCGGGCGTCAGTTCCAGCACGCGATTGGAAAGCGCTGCCAGAAAATGCCGGTCGTGCGAGACGAACAGCATGGTGCCCTCGTACTGCGACAGTGCGGTGATCAGCATCTCCTTGGTGGCGATGTCGAGATGGTTGGTCGGCTCGTCCAGCACCAAAAGGTTGGGCGGGTCGAACAGCATCAGCGCCATCACCAGCCGCGCCTTCTCGCCGCCTGACAGCACGCGGCATTTCTTCTCGATCTCGTCGCCGGAAAAACCGAAGCAGCCGGCAAGTGCCCTGAGCGGCGCCTGGCCGGCCTGCGGAAACGCGTCCTCCAGTGTCTGAAACACCGTGCGCTCGCCTTCCAGCACCTCCATGGCGTGCTGGGCGAAATAACCCATCTTGACACTTGGGCCGCGCGCGACCGTGCCGGTGTCGGGCTCGGAAGCGCCGGCGACCAGCTTCAGAAGCGTCGATTTGCCGGCGCCGTTGACGCCCATGATGCACCAGCGCTCGCGGCGGCGCACCTGGAAGTCGAGCCCCTCATAGATGGAGCGGCTGCCATAGCCCTTGTGGACGTTCTTCAGCGTCACGACATCTTCGCCGCAGCGCGGCGCCGGCAGGAAATCGAAGGAAACCGTCTGGCGGCGCTTCGGCGGCTCGACGCGGTCGATCTTGTCCAGCTTCTTCACCCGGCTCTGCACCTGCGCGGCATGCGAGGCGCGCGCCTTGAAGCGCTCGATGAAGGCGATCTCCTTGGCCAGCATTGCCTGCTGGCGCTCGAACTGTGCCTGCTGCTGCTTGTCGGCGATCGCCCGCTGCTGCTGGTAGAATTCGTAGTTTCCGGAATAGGCGGTCAGCGAACCGGCGTCGATCTCGACCACCTTGTTGACGATGCGGTTCATGAACTCGCGATCGTGCGAGGTCATCAGCAGCGCGCCGTCATAGTTTTTCAGGAAGGATTCCAGCCAGATCAGGCTCTCCAGGTCGAGATGGTTCGATGGCTCATCGAGCAGCATGGCGTCGGGCCGCATCAGCAGGATGCGGGCCAGCGCCACGCGCATCTTCCAGCCGCCGGACAGCTTTCCGACATCGCCGTCCATCATCTCCTGCGAAAAGCCGAGACCGTCCAGCACTTCCCGCGCACGGCCATCCAGCGCATAACCGTCGAGTTCCTCGAAGCGGTGCTGCGCCTCGCCATATTTTTCGATGATTTCGTCCATCTGGTCGGCCTGGTCGGGATCGGCCATGGCCGCCTCGAGGGCTGCCATTTCGGCCGCGACTTCGGACACCGGCCCGGCGCCGTTCATCACTTCGGCGACAGCGCTGTGGCCTTCCATGTCGCCGACATCCTGGCTGAAATAGCCGATGGTGACGCCGCGATCGACCTGCACCTGGCCTTCGTCGGGCTGCTCCTGCCCGGTGATCATGCGAAACAGCGTCGTCTTGCCGGCGCCGTTCGGCCCGACGAGGCCGACCTTCTCGCCCTTCTGCAGGGAGGCCGACGCTTCGATGAAGACAAGCTGACGGCCGTTCTGCTTGCTGATGCTTTCAAGTCTGATCATGCGGTGTCCGGGCTATATGCTTGCGTGAAAGGATTTGCCCGGCGCCTTACGCGAAGGATGGCCGCAAAGGAAGAGGCGCAAGCGCCGCATACAGCGGAACGCCCTTGCCTTCCCCCCTTGTGGGGGAAGGTGGATCGGCGCGTCAGCGCCTAGACGGATGAGGGGTGTTCCAGCGAATGAGACGTTGGTGTTCCCTGGAACACCCCTCATCCGACTCGCTTCGCGAGGCCACCTTCTCCCACAGGGGGAGAAGGGACAACCCCACCCAGACACACTCCAGAAACAAGATTCAACATCCGGGAAAAACTCGCGAAAACATCGCCTGTCATAACCACCCTCGCGGCGGTCAAGCAGGCTGCTGCACAACGCGAAGAAATGGTCCCGAAACATGCAACGACGCTCGACCGGATGGATGGGTGCCCTGACAGGCATTTCGCTCGCCATGCTGGCGGTCGCAGAGTCGGGGGCGGAAGCAGCGGTCACCCGGAGCGAATATTGCAGCCAGCTCGGCCTTCAACTCGACGGAGCCATCCAGACGAAAGCCGTCCCAGGCACGAGCGCAAGCCAGATCGCCGAGGCAACGGCACTCCAGGACAAGGCGAACCGGTTTTGTGCCGAGCGAAAGCAGGCCCAAGGCATCAGGACCTACGCCAACGCCTTGAAACTCCTTGGCGTGACACCGGTCGACCTGAACCAATAGTATCTGCCTTTGAACCATCAAGCACGCCAAGGCTGCTTGATCGCCCCTCCTTCCTGACTTCCTCCCGGGAAAAGGCCGCCGCTCGCAAAAGCGAGGGCGGCTTTTTTCTTGGCTACGCAATGCCGGAGGAAATGCGCGACAGACACCTGTCAAATCCGCATAAAAACAGATGCTTATAACAATTCGGCGATTCAGATACTGAAGCACTTCATGCGACGCTGAGTGCCGATCACAATCTGCCCAGGGATCGGGTGGCGGGCCGCATGCGCAACGCATGCCCCTCGCCGCAGAAAGAGCCTGAGCGGCTTACTTCCTGCCTTGCGGATGGATCGTCTCGCCGCGCTTCAGCATTGCTACAAACGTCTCGATCTTCTTCTTGCGCCCGGCCTCGGTCTTCATGTTGTGGGTGCGGAAGGCGAGTGCGAAGCGGTTTTGCGCACTGAGTTTTTCAAGCATCGCCTTCGCGGCGGGTTCGGCGTCTATGGCTGCTTGCAAATCATCGGGGATCTTCATCTGCTTGCCGCTGCCATAGGCGCGCGCCCAGCGCCCGTCCGCCTTGGCCGCCTCGACCTGTTTGAGCCCATGCTCGGTCATGCGGCCCTCCTCGACCAGCCGCGCGACATTGTCGATGTTGATCAGGCTCCAGATGCTCTTCCGGCTGCGCGGCGTGTAGCGCTGCAGGAAACTCTTGTCGTCCAGCCCCTTGCGCACCGCGTCGATCCAGCCGAAGCACAGCACCACGTCGATGGCTTCCTTCGGCGTGATCGACTTCAGTCCCGACCCCACCTTGTGAACCTTGATCCACACTTCGGTTTCCGTGGCGTGGTGCTTGCCGAGCCAGGCGTAGAAGCTGCCCGCATCCGGAAACTCGTGCACCTTGTCGGGATCGACCTTGACCGGCGCCATTAGCCGGCCTGTTTGTTCAGTGCCGCTCGCGCCACCATAGTTCCTGCTCCCACTGTCGTATTGCCTCCCGCGTTGTGCCCATCGTCATCGCCCGGCATGTGGCACAGATCGCTGTCAGTTTTCGTCAGTTGCGTCACCACAAGCTAAGGAAAGCATCCCGCGCGACTTCGTCGGGGAGAAGAGAGGGCGCGCGATATTCCACCGCCATGCTATAGAACCGCAAGGTGTCAGTCTGGGGGAATATGCCACCATGAAATCTCTGCTGCTCGCTTTTCTATCTTTGCTGTTGCCGAGCCTCGCCCTTGCGGAGCCGATCGAAACCCGGAAAATCGTCACGGCTGTGACTGGCGACTTCGACGGCGATGGCGCCGTCGATCTTGCCATGGTGGTCGAGACCGAGCCCGGCCAGCCGATGGACGTCCACTTCTTCCTCAGGGACAAGGAGCACAATTACCTCAAGCCTGTCGAGATCGTGCACGAGCAGGTCCACGGGGAATGGAACGGCTACGACCGGCCGGGCTACGAGAACTCCGACACCGAGCCGGAACTGACGATGCTGCCCAACGGTTCGATCAAATTCTACCTGCCAGCGATGCCGGTCGGCAGCGAACGGACCGACATGACGCTGACCATCGCCTGGCGCAACGGTGCCTTCATCGTCGCCGGCTTCGCCTATAACCATGATGACTATTTGAAGGAGAATGCCGAAAGCGCCTGCGAGTACAATGTGCTGACCGGCAAAGGCACCAGCAGCGAAAAGCAGCCGGACGGCAGCACCAAGCACAAGACCGTCTCGGTCGAAGGCCAGGCCATCGCTTTCAAGGACTGGAACCCGGGCGCTGCCTTCGCCGCTTGCGGCAACTGATCGCCCTGCATCATCGGCGTTTCCGATAGCGCTATCGGTTTCTTCCGTTTTCACTTGCCGTACCGAACTGCCAATTCCCTGCCCTTCTCCATCCAAGCAAAGGCAGTGCGAATGAGCATTTCAAATCAGAAAATCCTGATCGTCGGTGGCGGCTCCGGCATGGGTCTGGCGCTGGCCCGGCGCTGCGTTGAGGCTGGGGCCAGTGTGATCATCGCGGGGCGCGGCGAGAACCGGCTGCGACAGGCGCGTGAGGCGCTGGGCAATCCCGACGAGGCCCTGGCCGCGATGGCCGAGCGGCTGCCCGTCGGGCGAATTGGCAACCCGATGACATCGCCGACGCCATCGACGCGTCTACTGCAGTTGCGGCTTTTTCAGAAAACTGCCGCGGTCGGCCGATTTGACGCGCAGCCAGGTTTCGCGGCCGTCGCGCAACACTCGCATCGGAATCTCGGCCCCCGCCGAGCCGCTTTCCCACAGTTTGCGATAGAAATCGGCCAGCCCGTCGACCGCGCCGTCCCGGATGTCGGAGATGATGTCGCCCTGGCGCAGGCCGGCCTTGGCCGCCGGGCCGCCCTCGGTCACGCTCATCACCACCACCCTGCCGTCGCTTTCGGCCGACAGGGCGCCGAGCCACGGGCGCGGCGGCTTGGCCACCTGGCCGCGTGTCAGGAGGTCGTCGAGAATGGGCGGCAAAAGATCGATCGGCACCACCATGTTGATATCGGCGACCTCGCCGTTGCGGCTCATCTGCAGGCGCAGCGAACCGATGCCGAGCAGCGAGCCGTCAGCGCCGAACAGCCCGGCACCGCCCCAGGAGGGGTGCGCCGGTGCAATGAAGATCGCCTCGTCGAGCAGATATTCCCAATAGCCGGCGAATTCCTGCTTGGTGACGATCCTGGCCTGCACCGACTGGCCGATGCCGTCGGCCAGCACGACGGCGTCGCCGATCCTGGCCTTGCCGGCATCGCCCAGCGCCACGGCCGGCAGGCCGAGCGGCGCCAGCGCCTGCACCAGGCCAAAGCCCGATTCCTGGTCATAGGCGAGCGCGTGCGCGGGGATGACGCGGCCGTCATGGCTGGTCAGCCAGACCTCTTCCGCTTCGGTGATGAGATAGCCGATGGTCAACACCAGCCCGTCATTGCGAATGACGACGCCGCTGCCTTCCCTGAGCGTGCCGAGCGCCCCGGCTGTAAAGGCATCTTCGGGGACAGTGGCCCGCACGGCAACGACCGAGCGCGGATTGGGATTGATGGTCATGCTTTTGTCCTGGGTGGGCTTTGGCGACATCTTCTATAGGTATGCCACGCCGGAGAAGGCGCAAGGGTAAGGAAGTGCCCAATTGCCGATGTTGGCCCTGCGGGCATCGATAATAGTTCAACGCAAGTTGAACTTACACATCCGCAGCCCTAGTTTATGGCGACCTGCCATCCTTCCCCGACACGAGGCCACGAAATGACCGACTACACCCCGCCGAAAGTATGGACCTGGAACAAGCCGAGCGGCGGAGCCTTTGCCAGCATCAACCGGCCGATCGCCGGACCGACGCATGACAAGGAACTGCCCGTCGGCAAGCATCCGTTGCAGCTCTATTCGCTGGCGACGCCGAACGGCGTCAAGGTCACCGTCATGCTGGAAGAGCTTCTGGCGCGCGGCCACAAGGGCGCCGAATACGATGCCTGGCTGATCCGGATCAACGATGG
>NZ_RZQI01000391.1:0-5359 GCF_003998335.1 Mesorhizobium sp. M7A.F.Ca.CA.002.05.1.1
AGATGATCTGAATGAGATCCGCCCGGCCTGATCTTCATCTCGGCGGCGATGGAGTTCAGCGCGTCCTCCGTGGCTGGCTCCAGCGGTAGGCCGGCGACGTTCCGGAGCATCAAAGCAGCCCGCCGAAGCATGATCTGAAGATCCGCTCGCGACATGTCGGCGATGCTATCGGCGGCGTTCTCAAGCTCTTCTACGATAGAAAGGCGGGTCATGGCCTTGCCTTCAGCCTGACGCCTGGGCTCCCATGGTTCAGAAACTCGATGCCGGCTTCCTCAAGAACGGTCATCACGGCGCGCACCTTGTCCAAACCGCTGGTCAGTCCTTCGGCGCCCTTCTTTTCCATCGCGCTTATCGTGTTGATGTTGATTCCTGCCCGCTTGGCAAGCGTCCCTTGATCCATGTCAGCAAGCGCCCGAGCAGCGCGAAGCTGGTTTCCTGTAGTGAGCATGTTGTGTCCCCATATCGGTAGACTAGGAATATTTCATAGTTTGCTGTTGACGGCAAGCGAATTGCGGTTCATGGTTAACTAGTAAATGTAACTAGTTCATAGGGAACCAAACACATGCCGAGCACATCTGTTCGGGCTGCCGCCGAAGGCATGCCCAATGTCAACCGCCGCAACCTCTTGCTTGGTGCGGCTGCTTTCTCAACCGCTGCCGCCGTTGTTGCGGTCTCTCCTGCGGCTCACGCCGCGCCGACCAGCCTAGAAGAGGCAATCGCCGCCTGCCAGCGGGCCGAACAGACCTATGTGTCAACAGCGGCTCGGGAAAATGCCATCGCTGACGCGCTTGGCGATAAGCTCTTTCCGAAGTGGACGCCTCCCGGTGGGCTCTCGTCCATCTGGTCGCACCATCCGAAAGCCTTCCGGTCGTCCGGCGACCTCGAAGCCGAGATTGCCCGCAAGAAGGCACAGGTTGATGAGTCGTGGGCGTCGAGTTGCATGGATCGCGCCGGCTACAATCGGTGGATGGCAGGCATCACGTCCGCAGAAACCGAGGGCCTAACCTCGCTGCGCAAACAGGAAGCCGTGACCCACGCCAGCGGTCACCACGACGCCATGCAGCAAGCAGACGACGCAATCGCTGTCTGGAACACGGCGTTTCAAGCTTTAATCAGGCATCCCTGCGTGACGATGGTCGAAGTGAGGGCGAAGGCGGCAGCTCTCATTCATGGCTACGGAGCCCTCGGCGTTGCGGTCGATGACGTCGAGTTTATCGCCTGTCTTGCGTCCTTCTGTGGTGAGGGCTGACCATGGGCGAAGTTGTATACTTTCGCCCGAAGCCGCCGCCTTCCGGGGAACTGGACGAGCTCATCGCATGGCTGAAGCCGGCCTCCGACTGGCGCACCGGCCGCATGCAAATCGAGTTGGCATATCATTTCCGCATGACCGCCGATTTTCGACGCATCCTTGCCACCGATACACATGGGAAGGACAGCGCCGAAGCGGTTTTCCAGCGCGACCTAGCGGACAAGGCCTTCAAGGCTTGGCAAATCCAATGTCTCAAACAGGTCTTCATCCCGGCCCGGTGCGTCCGTGATCTGCGCTGGAAAGAGGATTGGCTTCGCCGCAATGGTGGCGGATCGCCGGAAACCGCGCTCTCTGTCGCCCGCGATGAAGCCGCCTTCGCGGGTCGCATCGAACTCCATTCCCGTCAACAGGCGACGCGAAAGGCAAACAGGAAGGCGGTGCGGTCATGAACGCGCACACCCGCCTTTCCGACCCGACTGTCCGCCGCTCGATCGAGGACGAGATTGAGCGGCTGATTTCGCTGCTGGACTTCGTAGAGCCGGACCCGGATCTAGAACCTTGGCTGGCTGGCGGCATCGAAGTCGTCGGCGCCGATGACAGGGAAGGGGACGACGAGCGAGAGCGCGACGATTGCGACCTCGAAGAGCAGCACGACGCCGAAGCGTACTGTGCGGAAGACTATGGCGATATCGCGTGGTCGAACGATACCGACATGCCGCAAGAGGGGTCGGATTGGCATCGCAACGGCTGGTGACCCCCGTATCGTCAAATAGTGGACATAGAGCCCGCTGCCTCATGGTGGCGGGCCTTTCTATTCTTTGTGTTGAACGATGTAGCTATTGCTGATGGCGTTGCCCCCAACGCCCCGCGTGACAACAACGGTGGTGTACCCGGCGGGCAGTGAACCGGTGACAGTCTCGTCGACAGGATGGCATCGTCCGACGATTTCACCGTTTGGCGCACCTGCGAGCCTGTCTTTCAGAGATGCCCGACACGCGTCGAACGACGCATATGTCGTCGGCGCGGCCTCAATGGGCTTGCAGACGGCAGCCTGGCCTGGGCTGCAAGAGAGTAAAAGCAATACTGCTGCGGTTGCGGGGTCCATTGTCGAAGCTCCACTGAGACCAGCCTCAACGCGGATCGAAGGCCTTTGTTGCACAGGCAGCCCCGGCGGCGACCCGCTGCCGAGAGATGGCGGGCTTTTCATTTGGTGGTGGAGCGTAGCGGGATTAGCGGGCACAAGCTTTCCCACTATCTTGCGCGGTCATGTCTCCAAGCTCCACCGTGCCAGGATGGCCCGCGATCCGATAAAGCACCTCGAAGCACAACACCGATACCTAACCAAAAATCGCGAAAAAGTCTTGGCAAGGAAACGTTCGCCAGAAGCTAGGGAAAAGAAGAAAAAATGGAGAGCTGAGAACCGTCAAAAAGACTTGGACTACGGGCGAAGGTATCGTGAGACACATAAGGAGATACGTGCAGCGGCCAAGAAAGCTTGGCGTCTAGCCAATCCGGAAAAAGTGGTTGCGTACTACCATGCGTACAGAGCTGGTCATCTGGATGAAACCCGGATTTCCCAACGAAAATACTTTGTCGAACATCGCCAGGAAATCTATAAGAAGCAGGCCGCGTGGATGCTGCGAAAGAAATCAATCAACACCATGCGCCACGACCCGGACACGGTCTATCGGGTGGTGAGCCGGGCGGTCAGTTCAGGACTTCCGCGCTTCATGCGTGATGATGTTATCGCCTCGATGCTCCTGGCTGTGCTCGAAGGCAAGCTACTGCTGGAGCACGTCGGTGCGCGGATGAAGGATTACGTCACCGGCTACAACCGTGAATACGACACGTTCAAAACGCTCTCGCTCGATGCGCCGATGGGAGGGACTGATCTCAGGCGAATCGACCTGCTTGAGGCACCGGCGCCGTATGAGCCCGAGGACGACGAGGATGACGACATGGTCATGCTCAGGGGAGGGCAATCGCTCTGGCGATAAGTCGTCATTGAACGAAAAAGTTAGGAACTGAGTTAGGAACCGAATAAGGCGAGAGCGATTTACTCCGCTTTTTCAATTAGTTAATTAGAATTCTGGCGGAGGAAGTGGGATTCGAACCCACGGTGAGCTTGCACCCACGCCGGTTTTCAAGACCGGTGCCTTAAACCGCTCGGCCATTCCTCCATCGTGATTCTTCAACCACTTGGGTAGCACGAGGCCAGCTCGTTTGGCCTGTTGGCACCGGATTGGCACCGAAGGCGCTCCCGGCTGGTTCACGCCTCATTCCTGTAAAGCGGCATTGAGGGCTGCGTCAACCACCGCTGCGTCGGTTCCTGCTTTCCTGGGCAGACTCTGAGCGTGTCGGGATCGAGCGCCGGGACTATCGCGGTCCAATGGTGCATGAAGAAGAAGCCCGCCGCGGGCGTTGCCCGAGATGTGAGGCGCTGCAGTGCTTGCATGCAGGGGCCCAGGCAAGGGCGCGATCCGGCTATCGACCGGAACCATCAAGCAACCGGGCGGACGGGTTAATCCCCACAGGGCCAACCTCTTGGGACGGCTGCGGTATTTCCCCAAAAATTTAGTTCGCCAAGGGAACAGCTGCTGGTGAGGAAGGCCGAAGCTGCAATTTGGCTCCGGCCTGAGCGGTCCTCAGTCTTTGCAGCTTTCATCGGCCTTTGCCGCCGCGGCCTTATCACCATGCTGCTGCGCCTCAATGTCCTGCTGCGAGGTTGCGAGATTCTTGTCCCCGCCGCCTTCAGCGCCCGCCAATGGCATTGTGGCGCCATCCTTGGCGGTTGGCTTGCCCGCGCTGTCCGTGGCTTTCGGGGCCTCTAAGGGCGCGTGAGTTCCATCTTTCGAAATGCCGGCGGTCTGCTCGGCATCCGTCCCGGCATTGGAAGCCGACTTGTCCGGGCATGCGGCGATCGCAGACCCGGCAGAAAGTGACATTGCGATCGCGATTGTCAATGAAGCCATTTTCATCATGCTCATCCTTCTGTTCGAGTGCCCTGCGGATGAAACTAGCGGCGCATTTCTTTGTTCCGGACTATCGGTCCGCTGCCCGACAAAGCCTGTCAACGGGCAGGTATGGCCGGCAGGAGCGAAGCCAGGCTCTCTGTGGCAGAGGGCATCACATCTCTCGCGTGGAAGCGCGAAAATCGTTACTTTTCAGAGGGCTCTTGCGGTGGAGACGCCACAATCTTGCCCGGTTGCGGCCACAATCGGTTAATACCGTGATAAGCAATTCCTGCGCACAAAGGATCGGGGTTCGAAGGCGTCGCTGGTATTGGTCGGGTGAGTGTTTCGGCTTCTTCGACGGTTGGATACGACGTCTAGGCAAGACTGAAGGGGACATCAGGAAAATGCAGGCTGTGACGCAACCGCGTCTTCGTCGCGCTGCTACAGTCGCGTTGTTCGCCATGTCGGCCGCCTTGCTGGCGGCTTGTGCGTCGCAGCCCGAGCCGAAAGCGATGGTCTACAAGAAGACCCGCTCCAAGGAATATTTCGCCGAATCCGAATATGGCGTGAAGGCAAGCCCGCGTGTGATCTCCCAGAATGGGCGCATCCAACGTGGCGGCGGCAGGGATCAGCTCGGCAAACCCTATCAGGTCCGCGGCAAGTGGTATTACCCGAAGGAAGACAAGCGCTACGCCAAGGTCGGCCTGGCCTCCTGGTATGGCGATGCCTTCCATGGCCGGCTTACCGCCAATGGCGAAGTCTACGACATGACCCACCTGACCGCAGCGCACCCGACCATGCCGCTGCCAAGCTATGCCCGTGTCACCAATCTCAAGACCGGCAGTTCGGTCATCGTTCGCGTCAACGATCGCGGCCCATATCACGAAGGCCGCATCATCGATGTGTCGGAGCGCGCTGCCCAGATGCTTGACTATGTCAACACCGGCACCGCTCAGGTGAAGGTCGAATATGTCGGCCGCGCGCCGCTTGACGGCGATGACGACCAATATCTGATGGCTTCCTACCATCCCGGCAACAGGGTGCCCGACCCGTCGGACGGACTGCCGACCGGCGTCATGGTCGCCATGAACGGGCCGTCGCCAAGCCTGCCTGCGGGCAGCGCGGCCGTGCCGTTTCCGGGCCAGTTGACCGATTC
>NZ_RZQI01000392.1:0-5356 GCF_003998335.1 Mesorhizobium sp. M7A.F.Ca.CA.002.05.1.1
CGGTGGAGGCAACCACCGGCGCGTCGGCCGGTCTTGTCTCGCCTTCGACATAGGGAGCCGGATTGAGGGGGATGAGATAGCGCGCCGGCGCCCAGCCGCTCAGCTTCTCCTTGCCCGTGCTTTCGATTTTGCACCATTTGTAGCCGTTGATGTCGTTGCAGCCGAGATTGGTGACCATGTCGCCGCTGCTCAGCCGCGCCTCGACCGTGGCGACCGGCGATGCGGTGGTGCGGACTTTGAGAAGGTCGTCCGGCGCCAGGCCGGTGACGACGGAGATGACGAGCTCCGGCGCCTCTTGGGCCATCTCTTCAGCCATAGCGGGGGCAATCACCGGCCACGCCGTCATCAACAGCGGAGCCGCAATCAGCGCATGGAGGGTTGTTCGGAGCGTAACTGTGCGCCTCATCTTTTGGCCGTGCGCTGATACCGTGCCGCGGCGGATCGAGCCCGCCGCAAGCCCGGCCGGTTTTATAAGGGACGACGCGGCGCCATGTAAGCCCGAAAATTCGGCTCGCCGTTTCGCCAGCCTCAACCCGGACCGCCGGGCCGTGAGGCAGCTCAGCTGGACGGGCGTGAACGCGCAAGAGCGTTCAGCCGGGCATGAACGCAAGAGCGTTCAGCCGGGCAGGGGCATGAAGCCGGTTCTGAGCGCGTGAGCCCATTCCGGCCGGCCCGCCTGTTCGGCTTGCCTGGCGGCCGCCTCGTGGTCGTAGTCGACGGCGATGGCCTCGAAGCGGTCGGGTTGGCCGTTGCTGCCCAAGGTGACGATGCCGTAGCGCGCATGCGGCGAGCCCTGCTCGGAGACATGCGCCGGCGGTGTGGAATCCTCATAGGCAGGGCAGCCGATGCTGCCCGGATTGAAGATGACGGGACCATCGGGGACGCGGATCAGTTCCGCGCGGTGGCTGTGGCCGCACAGCGCGATGCGGCAAGCCGGGTCGAGCGTCTTCAGCCGCCGCCGGATCGCCGCCAACGGCGCACGCACCAGCTGGCCATTGACGATGGTATCGGCGAGATATTTCTCGTCATGGTCGGGACGGGCGTGGAAAGCGATGATTCCGGGTGCGATCTCCAGCGTCAGCGGCTGGGCGAAAAGCATCTGGCGCTGCGTCTCGGTCAGCCGCTCCTGCGCATAGACGTCGGAGGGCCACATGGTGTCATCGGCGGGGTCGGCGGCGACACGGCGGTCGTGGTTGCCGCGCACGGTCGGCAGGTTCAGCGCCTCCAACCGCGCAAATGTCTCGCGCGGCCAGAGCGGGCCGGAAACGCTGTCGCCGAGATTGACGGTCAGGTCGGCGCCGCCGCGCCGCTCCAGATCGTCAAGCACGGCGTCGAGCGCCAGCACATTGCCGTGGATATCGGCGAGGACGGCGATGCGCCTTTCGGGAAGCTCCTGTGTGACGCCGCTTTTCCTTTTCCCCACGTTCGTGGGCGAGGAACCCAAGTTCTGCAAGGTCAGGCGTGCACTTCAATATCGTGGCCGCCGACCGCCGGCAGTGCCGGATCGTCGCCGGCGGCGGCGATGACGCTGTCGAGCAGGCCGGGGAAGCGGGCGTCGAGATCGGCGCGGCGCAGTGTGATCATGCGGTTGGTGCCGACCACCTCGGCGCGGGTGACGCCGGCCTCGCGCAATTTGGCCAGGTGGTAGCTCAGATTGGTCTTCGAGCCGAAATCGAGGAACTGGCTGCAGTTCAGCGGCACGCCTTGCTTGCTGGCGAGATAGCGCACGATGGCGAGCCGGGTCGGGTCGCCGAGCACGCCAAGCACGATCGGCAGGCTGATCTGGTCCGTATTGGGGTGTGGCAAGGTCATGGCTCGAAACTAAGCACAGTCGGGTCCGATTTCAACGCATCCATCATTGTTGGCCCGCACGCGGCCTTTCTCCGTCTGGCGCCGACCTGTGCTGACACAGGGCTGTCAGGAAGGTTCAGCTATTTTTCCCTGGCTTCATTGACATGATGCCCTATTGTGTCCAATTGTTCAATAACTTTTGAACTAAGGACATCCCGCCATGGACAAGCGCCTTTTCTGGCTCGCGCTCGGATCGTTCACGATCTCGACCGAAGGCTTCGTCATCTCCAGCCTTCTGCCCGACATCGCGGCGGATGCCGGTATCTCCATTCCGCTGGCCGGCACGCTGATCACCGCCTTTGCGCTCGCCTATGCGATCGGCACGCCGATCCTGGCGACGCTGACAGGCGAGTGGGACCGGCGCCGCGTCATCCTGTGGACGCTGGTGTTCTTCGTGCTCGGCAACGTCGCCGCTGCCTTGAGTTCCTCCTTCGAACTGCTGCTGGTCGCGCGCATCGTCATGGCGCTGTCGTCGGGCCTGTTCGCCGCAACCGCGCAAGGCACCGCGGTGGCGCTGGTCGATGACCATCACCGGGCGCGTGCCATCGCCGTCGTCGTCGGCGGCACCACGGTGGCCGTTGCGCTCGGTGCGCCACTGGGCGCGCTCGTTGCCACCGTTGCCGGCTGGCGCGGAACTTTTTTTGCCATCGCCGGCCTTGGCGCGCTTGCCGGCGCGATCCTTTGGTACCGGCTGCCGCGGGGCATCGTTGGCACCAGGCTGCCCTTGAAGCGCAGGCTGGGGGCAGCGCTGCGTCCCGGCGTGATGCCGATCCTGTTGACGACAGTGCTGGCGCTGATCGGCGCCTTCACCGTCTTTGCCTATGTCGCGCCGCTTGCCATCGAGGGCGGCGGTCTCAGCCAGATCGCGTTGCCCGGCATGCTGCTCGCCTTCGGCGTCGGCGCCGTCATCGGCAACATTGGCGGCGGCCAGGCTGCCGACCGGTTCGGCGCGACCCGCACCGTCGGCTGGTCGTTGGCGCTGAGTGCCGGCATGCTGGTCCTGCTGTCGGTCATCCCGACCTTTCTGCCGCCGCATATTGCCGGACCGGCGCTGATGGCGATGATGGTGCCGTGGGGCATCGTCGGCTGGGCCTTCCCGCCGGCGCAGGCCAGCCGCATCATCAAGCTGGCGCCCGACGCCGCACCGATCGTGCTGTCGCTCAATGCTTCGGCGCTCTATCTCGGCGTCGCACTCGGCGCGGTGGTCGGCGGTGCCGTGCTGCGCTACGGCGCGCCGGCCGATCTCGGCCTGGTCGCCGCGATCTTCCCGATCATCGGGCTTGGCATCGTGGTCGCCGGCCGCCGGGCGGCTCGGCCTGTAGAGATGCCTGCCGAGTAATCTCTTTGAAAGCCGTCGGCCGGCTCAGCTGGCCGGCGGCAGATCGAAATCGAGCGCGGCGATGTCATCCAGCGCCGCGCGCAGCTTTTCAGCCTTGTCCCTGCCGACGACATCCTCGAAACGCTGCTGGGCGATCTGCCACAGTTTCATCGCCGCCTCGAGCTTGGCCAGCCCCTGCGGCGTCAGCCGCACACGCTTGACGCGGCGGTCGTCCGGGTCGGCGAAGGTCTCGACATAGCCGTCGCGGATCAGTGGTTTCAGCGTATGGCCGAGCGCCGACAGGTCCATGATCAGCGACGCGGCGATGGCCCCCATCGCCGGCTCGTCGCCGATATGGATTTGGTAGAGCAGTCCCTGCTGTGTCGCCTTGAGGCCTGACGGATCCACCACATCATCATAAAACTTGCCGAGTTTGCGCGCCGCGCGGCGCAGCGCGGCGTTGTTGCAGAGCGTGAGGCCGGGCAAGCTGTCCTTTGACATGATGGTCCTTGGCGCCGGCGAATGACGCCCGGCTGCACCCCTCAAATAATCCCCGTCCGTATCATTGACAAGATAGTGGCATATGCCTACTTCGCAATTAGTGGTATATGCCACTAAATCAATCAAGCGGCTTCCGGCAATGCGGCAGATGCCACGGCGCCGGATCAGTCGAAACGAACCAGATCAGTCGAAGAAGGAACAGGACAATGAGTGGACAGGGCAACAAGGGCACGGCGGTCGTCACCGGTGCTTCGTCGGGCATCGGCGCGGTCTATGCCGACCGGCTGGCGGGGCAGGGCTACGATCTGGTGCTGGTGGCGCGGCGCGCCGACCGGCTGGAGGAACTGGCCGGGAAGCTGCGCCAGACCTATGGCCGCAAGGTCAGCGTGATCAGCGCCGACCTCTCCAACGACGGCGACGTCCGCCGCGTCGAACAGGCGATCGCCAGCGACGACAGCGTGACGCTGCTGGTCAACAATGCCGGCCTTGGCGGCCAGTCCGTGGTGGCAACCGCCGATGCGGACGCTGCCGAACGCATGATCAAGGTCAATGTCATCGCCCTGACGCGGCTGACCCGTGCCGTGCTGCCGGGGTTTTTGGCGCGCAACCGAGGTGCGGTCGTCAACATCGCCTCGGTGCTCGCCTATGAGACCTCGTTCGGCGGCATCTACAGCGGTACCAAGGCCTATGTCGTCAACTTCACCGAGGCTCTGCACCGCGAGGTCGAGGGTACGGAGGTGAAGGTGCAGGTGGTGCTGCCGGGCGCGACACGGACGGATTTCTGGGAGCTTGCTGGCAGCGATATCGACCAGCTTCCGAAGGAAATCATCATGAGCGCCGACGATATGGTCGATGCGGCCCTTGTCGGCCTTGCCAGGGGTGAAGCCGTCACCGTGCCGGCGCTCGCCGAGCCAGCCAAACTGGACATTTTCCTCGGTGCCCGGCAGGCCTTCTACGGCAGCCTGCACGCCGACAAGCCGGCAGCCCGCTACGCGGCTTGAGGGCCACCTCTGTCCCCCGCTCTGTCGCTACGCTATGCACACATCTTCTGTGACTGGCGTGACTGATCGGTGTGAGGCTTGATTGCCACGTGGTTCCCCCAATCCGTCGCTGCTTCGCAGCGCCACCTTTCCCCCCTCCGGAGGGAAAGGAAGGGAGCTTTGCTGGACGAGCGTTGACGGCAAAAAGCCTGGCGCCTTTCCTCTACCCCGTCGATCGGGGGAGAGGTGGCTCGGCGAAGCCGAGACGGAGTGGGGGTCGACCAGCGCCGCATAAGAGCTTTGTTGGGGCAAGCCCCAGGTTCTGCAAGGCCGCCGCGTCCCTACACCGTCCGCCACATCGGAATGATCGAGGCGGCCAGCACCAGTGCCAGCACGATGTTGAGCGCGCGCCATTGCCATTCGGTCTTGAGCAGCCGCGCCAGCACCATGCCGGCCACGCACCACAGTGAAAGCGAGGCGGCGGCCGCGAGGCCGAAGGTGGCGCCGAGCAGCAGCGCAAGTTGCACCGGTCCGCTGGCCAATGCCGCGAACGAAGCCGCGGCGCCTAGTCCCATCGCCCAGCCTTTCGGGTTCATCCATTGAATGCCGGCGCCGCCCAGAAAGCTGTTCGGCCTGGCCATGCTCACATCCAGATTGGGCGGTCCGCTGCGGCCGATCTTGATCGCCAGCCAGAGGAGATAGAGCG
>NZ_RZQI01000393.1:0-5355 GCF_003998335.1 Mesorhizobium sp. M7A.F.Ca.CA.002.05.1.1
TTTCCTTGTCGAGCAGGGCCCAGGCGAATTTCTCATCGTCCGGTTCGACGGCCGAGATGTCGAGCATGACATACATGCCGCCCTCCGAACCGCGCACGGTCACGTCGTTCATGCCCCGCACGGCGTCGAGCAAGACGGTGCGGCGTGCCGCGTAACGTTCGGCGATCTCCTTGACGCCGTAACGGTTCTCCAGCGCCTCGGAACAGGCGATCGAGATGAAGGCCGGCAGGCCGTAGGTCGTCACCAGATTGAGATTGATCATGAGCGTGATCATCTCCTCCGGTCCCGTCAGCCAGCCCATGCGCCAGCCGGTCATGCCGTGGCTCTTGGACATCGAATTGATGACCAGCGTGCGCTCGGCCATCCCTGGCAGCGAGCGCGGCGAGACGTGCTCGCCGCCGCCGAGCGTCCAGTAGACTTCGTCCGACAGCAGCCAGAGGTCGTGCTCCCGGCAGACTTCTGCCAGTTGCTCCAGCCGCTCGCGCGAATAGACCGCACCTGTCGGATTGTTCGGCGTGTTGATCAGGATAGCGCGCGTGTTCGGCCGGATTGCCGCGCGGATCATGTCGGCACGTGGCTGGAAGCCATCCTCGGCCGGTGTCTCGACGACGGTGAAGTCAGCGCCTGCGGCGCTGAACGTGTTGGGATAGGTGGCATAATAGGGCGCCACGACGATGGCGTGGTCGCCCTGGTCGAGCACGCCCTGCACGGCCGCATAGAGTGCGGCCTGGCCGCCCGGCGTGGCGATCACCTGATCCGGCGACGTCTCGACGCCGGTGCAGGCGCTCGAGGCCGCCGCCATCGCCTTGCGCAGGCGCGGCAGGCCGGGAAGCGGGGTGTAGTGATGATTGCTGCCGCGAACCGCGGTCACACAGGCTTCGATCGTCTGCGAAGGCGTGTCGAAATCATGGTCGCCGACCGACAGCATGATGATGTCTTCGCCGGCCTCCTTGCGCGTCCAGGCGGCGAAATGGACTTCCCAGCCGTCCTTGCCCGAAGGCACGATGCCGGAAATGCGCGATGATGGTCTAGGCATGCAAAACTCCCGAAATTTCGTAGCCGGCCTGTTCGAGCCGGTCGCGCAGAGCGGCGATGTGCGGTGGTCCGACTTCGCAGCAGCCGCCAACGATGCTTGCCCCAGCCTCGACCCAGCCGATCGCCTGGTCGGCATAGGCATCCGGGCCAAGGTCGTGACGAGCGTGCAGCACATCGACGGTGCCGCCGTGCTTGAGTGCTTCGGTTGACGTGAAGCCATTGGCGTAGGCGCCGACCGGGCCGCCGAGGCCGATCAGTTCAGGCAAAGCCGCGGCGATTGCTTCCGGCCGGCAGCAATTGACCAGCCGCGCGGCGACTGCCAGGCCGTCGAGCGCGCTTGCCGCGGTGGCTATCGCTTCGCCGCTGCGCAGCCGCGGCTTGCCGTGGTCGGCCAGCGTCCACGACACCCATACCGGCTTGCCGCTTTCCGATGCCGCGGTGACCGCCGCGCGGGCTTCGTCCGCCGACGCCATGGTTTCACACAGGAACAGGTCGACGCCATCGGCCTGCTCGGCAACGATGCGGCGGTAAATATCGAGCGTGTCCTCGAAGGAAATGGTCAGTGCCGGTGCATAGCTGCCGAAAAGCGGCGATAGGCAGCCGGCGATGGCTGCATCGCCGGCCTCGTCGCGGGCCTGTCTGGCCAATTCGATGCCGCGCTTCTGCAACGGCTTGAAGAGGTCTTCCGCGCCCTCGCGCGCCAGGCGTTCGGGTGTTGCCGAATAGGTGTTGATGGTGATGACACGGGCGCCGGCACGGATGAATTCCGCGTGCAGGTCGCGCACCAGATCCGGTTCGTCGATCAGCACCCGGGCTGACCATAGCGGCGTCGGCTCGGATTTGCTGCGGCGGACCAGTTCCTGGCCCATGCCGCCATCGGTGAGGATGATTTTCTTCATGCGCGCAGCCTTTCGTTCTTCGGATCCCACAACGGTTCATCCTTCTGCACGATCGCCTGAAAGCGGTCACCGAAGATTTCGACCTCGACTGATGTGCCTGGCTCGGCCAGATCGGCGCGCAGCATGCCGAGCGCGATCGACTTGTCGACCCGGTGGCCCCAACCGCCGGACGTCGTCTCGCCGACGATCTTGCCGTCATGCCAGAGCGTCGACACCGAAGGGGCGTCGCAGTCGCCCGGGTTCTCTATAACCAGCGTGACGAAGCGCTTCTTCACGCCTTGCTGCTTTTCGTTCTGGAGTGCAGCCTTGCCACGGAAATCGGGCTTGTCCCATTTGACGAAGCGCTCCAACCCGCCCTGCAGGATCGAATAGTCGGTCGACAGGTCGCCCTTCCAGGTGCGGTAGCCTTTTTCAAGCCTGAGTGAATCCAACGCATACATGCCGAACGGCTTCAGCCCATGTTGCTGGCCTGCCGCGCAGACGGCGTCGAAGATGGCTGATGTGTCGTCCACCCTGGTGTGGATTTCCCAGCCGAGTTCGCCGGCGAAGGAGACGCGCACGAGTTTGGCCCAGCGACCGGCGATCTTTGTCTCCTGATGCGTCAGCCATGGCAAAGTGAGGTCGGCTTCGCAGACATCGGCGAGGATTTTCCGCGAGTTGGGGCCGGCCAGGATCTGGGTCGAGAATTCCTCGGTCCGGTCGATCAGCCTGAACGGCGCATCCTTGGGCATGCGCGATTTCAGCCATTCGAAATCGTGCCACTGCGCGACCGCCGCGGTGATCAGCGTCATCAGGTTGTCGTCGTGGCGCACCACGGACATTTCGGTGACGATGCGGCCCTTGTCGTCGGCGAAATAGACGAGACCGATGCGGCCTGCCTTCGGCACCAGCCCGGTGACCTGCAGGCTCAGCCATTCGGCGGCACCGGGACCGTCGAGGTTGAAGCGCGAGAAGCCCGGCAGGTCCAAAATGCCGGCGGCATCGCGCACGGCCAGGCACTCCTCGCGCACGCGATGATGCCACGGTCCGTCGCGGCGGAAGGTCAGCGTGGCTTCCTCGGAAATGTCATCGCCGTCTTGTGCGTACCAGGTGGCACGCTCCCAGCCATTATAGGCGTCGAAGCGGCCGCCGAGCGCCTTGATGCGATCATGGATCGGCGACAGCTTGCGGTCGCGGCCTTCCGGCCAGGCATGGCGCGGGAACTGGATGGCATATTCGTTGCCGTAGATCTCCATGCCCTTGGCGACGCAGTAGTCCGGCGCCGAGGCAAAGGAAGTGAAGCGGCGCGGGTCGCACGACCACATGTCCCATTCGGTCCGGCCCTCTGTCACCCATTCGGCCAGCACCTTGCCGGCGCCGCCACCCTGGGCAATGCCGAAGGTGAAGACGCAGGCCTCGAAGGCATTGGGAACCCCGGGCATCGGGCCGATCAGCGGGTTGCCGTCCGGCGTGTAGGGGATCGGCCCGTTGATCACCTTGGACAGGCCGGCGGTGCCAAGGATCGGCACGCGGGCGACGGCATCGGCCAGATAATGTTCCAGCCGGTCGAGGTCGTCGGGGAACAATTGAAAGGAAAAATCCTCCGGCATCGGGTCGTTGTGGCTGGCCCAATGCGCGCGGCAATTGCGCTCATAGGGGCCGAGATTCATCCCGTTCTTCTCCTGGCGCAGATAGTAGGAGGTGTCGACGTCGCGCAGCAGCGGCAGTTTCTTGCCCTGTTCCTTCGACCATGCCGCCAGTTCGGGAATCTCCTCGAACAATATGTACTGATGGCTCATCACCATCATCGGCACGTCGCGGCCGAACATCCGGCCGACTTCGGCGGCGCGGTAGCCGGCGGCATTGACGACGATCTCGCAGCGGATCTCACCTTGCGCCGTCTCGACCACCCACTCGTCGTTCTCGCGGCGCACGCCTGTGACCGGGCAGAAGCGGATGATCTTCGCGCCCATGTCGCGCGCGCCCTTGGCCAGCGCCTGGGTGAGCTGCGCCGGATCGATGTCGCCGTCGCTCGGGTCGTAGAGCGCGCCTTTCAAATCATGCGTCTCGATGAAGGGATAGCGGCGCTGGATCTCGTCGACGCCGACGATGTCGATGTCCATACCCTGGTAGCGGCCCATGCCCTTGGCGCGCTGAAATTCCTGCATGCGCTCTTTCGTGTGGGCAAGGCGCAGCGAGCCGGTGACGTGATAGTTCATGGGATAGTCGACCGCGTCGGCCAGCCCGCGATAAAGCTCGGTCGAATAGCGCTGCATGTTCATCAGCGACCAGGACGAGGAGAAAGTCGGCACGTTGCCGGCGGCATGCCAGGTCGAGCCCGAAGTCAGCTCGTTCTTTTCCAAGAGCACGCAGTCGGTCCAGCCCGCCTTGGCGAGATGGTAGAGCGCGGAAGTGCCGACGGCACCGCCTCCGATGATCACCACGCGCGCCGTGCTCGGCAAACCCGCCATGTTCTTCTCCAAACTTGAACTCAATAGACGGGTGGTGAAACCACCCAGATGACAATTGCAGGCTCCGCGCCCGGATTGCGCCAGCGGTAAGGCTTGCCTTCAAAGCGAAAGGAGTCGCCTTCGCCAAGCCGATGCCAGACACCTCCGATCTCGATGTCGAACAGCCCGGAGGCGACGTATCCAGCTTCTTCGGTCGGCCGCTGCGCCTCGGCCTTCAGTTCCGCGCCCGGCGCGAAGACCGAACGCACCATCTCGAAGCTACCGCCGAGATCGGGCGACAGAAGCTCCTCCACCAGGCCGGATTCGCTTGTGCCAAGCGTGCGGCGCCTGCCAGCGCGCACGACCACGCCGCGCTCGCTTTCGACAGGTACGTCATGGCTGAAGAACAGGCTGATCGGCACGCCGAACAGTTCGGCGAAGGCTCGGAGGTCACCGAGCGACGGCGTCGACAGACCGCGCTCGACCTGGCTGACCCAGCCGACCGAACGGCCAAGCTTCGAGCCGATCTCGGCGAGTGTCAGCCCGCGCGCCTTGCGCAGGGCCCTGATATCGCCGGCCAGCACGCGTTCGTCAGGTACCTGCAATGTTCTAGCGGTAGTCGAAGGCAAAGCGCTCACTTTATGAAAAAATCTGGCCAAATTTCATGAGAAGTCAAGCTCATGAAAAAATCAAGTAGATTTTCACGGATGCACAAGATTTGCTTGCGCGATTTTGACGGTTCATGCAAAGGCTCCGCCGAGAGCGGCGAGTGGGGACGTCCGATCGAGACAAAGGGTAAGGGACGGCCCATGCTGGAAAATAACCCCCGAATTGCGGGCGATGCCGAGATTGTCGACGAGGCGATCCTGTCGCGCCGTTCGGTGCGCGCATTCCTGCCCGACATGGTCGACGACGAAACCATCCGCGCCATTCTGGCGGTTGCGGCGCGTGCCCCATCCGGCACCAACATGCAGCCATGGAAGGTCTATGTC
>NZ_RZQI01000394.1:0-5344 GCF_003998335.1 Mesorhizobium sp. M7A.F.Ca.CA.002.05.1.1
GCTCGAACACCGCATCGGCAGTCGACGCCGCGAAATTGACGAGCGCCTCGCCGCGCTCCGGGCCAAAATGCTCCAGCAGCCATTCCGGATCGTATTTCAGGCCGGGAATGACCTGACCGCCATTCAAGCCCGATGCGCCCTGGCCGATCTCGCCGGCGTCCAGCACCTGCACCGACAGGCCAAGCCGGGCGGCATGCAAGGCGGTCGACAAGCCCATGATGCCACCGCCAACGATGGCGAGATCGACACGTTCGCCATTGGGAAGCCATTGAAACGTGGAAGCTGTCTGTGGCTTGCGCCAGATCGGATCGGAGAATGCTGTCGCCAAAGGTCACCTGACTGCGCTGCGATTGGTGAAAATCCTAGTCAGAATTTCACAATTTTGAAAGAGCGCCCTGGCTTTCGTCTGTGGACTGCCGCCGAGACGATCGGAGACCCAGAGTTCCGATCGCCCGCGACGGGATAGACCTTTGACGGGAATCCGGTGAAAGTGCCGCGCCGATCCGGCCAACCCACATTGACGATCACTTCGCCACATTGTCGATCACTCAGAGGACAGAGCGCTATGACGAACCCGACCCACCTGCCCACAGAGGGCCTTTTTGTCGGACGCGCCAGAAGCAGCGATGCCGCATACCCGCTGGTCGTCGCGGTGCGCGATGGCACGGTCTTCGACATCACCTCGCGTGCGGCACCAACCATGCGCGACCTTTGCGAGATGGCCGACCCGGCTGGGCATGTCCGCTCGGCCGAAGGCAGACCGATCGGATCGCTCGATGACATCGCCGCCAACAGTTTTGAAACCGGGCGCGATCCAGCAAAACCCTACCTGCTCTCCCCGGTCGACCTGCAGGCGGTCAAGGCATCGGGCGTCACCTTCGTCGTCAGCCTGCTGGAACGGGTGATCGAGGAACAGGCGCGTGGTTCGGCTGAAAAAGCCGATGCCATCCGCGCCGACATCGCAGGACTGATCGGCCACGACCTGTCGAAGCTGAAGCCCGGTTCGCCCGAAGCGATGGAGATCAAGGCCAAGCTGATTTCGCGCGGCGCCTGGTCGCAATATCTGGAAGTGGGCATCGGCCCCGATGCCGAGATCTTCACCAAGTGCCAGCCGATGGCCTCGGTGGGCTTCGGCGCCGATGTCGGGCTGCACCCGGTGTCGACCTGGAATAATCCGGAACCCGAGATCGCCATGATCGCCGCCTCCAGCGGCCGGATCGTCGGCGCGACCATCGGCAACGACGTCAATCTGCGCGACGTCGAAGGGCGTTCGGCGCTGCTGCTCGGCAAGGCCAAGGACAACAATGCCTCGGCCTCACTCGGCCCCTTCATCCGCCTATTCGACGACAAATTCTCCATCGATGACGTCAAGCGCGCCGTCGTGCGCCTGAAAGTCGAGGGCGAGGACGGGTTCTCGCTGGAGGGCGCAAGCTCGATGGCGGAGATCAGCCGCTCGCCGGAGGAACTGGTCGCCGCGGCCATGGGGCCGCACCACCAGTATCCGGACGGGCTGGCGCTCTATCTCGGCACCATGTTCGTTCCGTCCAAGGATCGCGGCGAGAAGGGCAAGGGATTTACCCACAAGGTCGGCGACATCGTCACCATCTCGTCGGAAAAATTCGGCGCGCTGGTCAACCGCGTGCAGCTGTCGCCGGACTGTCCGCACTGGACCTACGGCGCCAGCCATCTGATGCGGGAGCTGGCCAGAGCCGATCTGATCTAGCAACTGGTGTCGTCGACGCCCTGCCAAGCGCTGCGGACCTGGTCCCGTGGGCGCAGGATGGTCGCCGGCGTGACCCTTGTCGGCGCAGGCCGCGTTCGCGCGACCCTAAACAATCACGCCAATTATCCGACAGTCGGAAAATCACCTCAGCTGATGCAATCTGATGGGACCGCTGATGACGCCCCGTCAGGCGCCCACTACACCTGCAGATGGAGGCTTGGCAGATGGAGGCTTGCCATCCGTCGAAAAAGGGGATGCTCTGACGCATTCAACCGGCGCTGGCAAAAAGACGCGGAACAAGGGACGGATTTTGAACTGACGATCTACAAACGGGAGGAAATCAAATGCTGACACGGCTAAGACTCGTTCTATACGGCCTGTTGGTGGCGCTGATGGTGGTACCAGCAGCGGCACAGGCCAAGACGTTCTACTGGATTTCGCACGGCGGTCCGGCCGATCCGGTCTGGACCTACTTCCTGGCCGGCGCCAAGCAATGGGCCAAGGACACCGGCAACACGGTCAACACCTCGTTCCACAATGGCGATGTCGCCTCGCAGCAGGAAGCGGTTCGCGCCGCCCTCTCCGCCAAGGCCGATGGTATCGTCACCACGAGCCCCGATCCGGGCAGCCTGATCGAGATCGTCAAGGAAGCGCGTGCGGCGAAAGTGCCGATCATCAATTTCAACACGCCTGATCCGAAGGCCGACTTCAACGCCTATGTCGGTGGCGACAATGTCACCTTCGGCAAGCATTGGGCGCAGTATCTGGTCGACAAAGGCCTGGTGAAGAAAGGCGACTTCGTCTGGATGCCGGTCGAAATCCCCGGCGCCACCTATGGCGTGCAGGAAGAAGAAGGCATCAAGAGCGTCTTCGAGCCGCTCGGTATCACCTATGAAATCACGGAAGCCACGCTTGATCAGGCTGAAGTGATCAACCGCATGGTCGACTACCTCACGGCCAACAAGGCCAAGGTCAAGGCGATCATCGGCCTGGGCGATCTCGTCACCGGCTCGATCAAGCGGGTGTTCGACCAGGTCGGCATCAAGCCGGGCGAAATCCCGGTCGTCGGCTGGGGCAATTCGCTCGACACCACCCAGGAAGTGCTGAACGGCTATGTCAATGCCGGCCAGTGGCAGGACCCGCAGGCGACCAGCTATGTCGCGCTTTCGCTGGCCAATATGGCCGCCGGCGGCATTCCTCCGGGCTTCAACGTCATCACCGGCGCGCTCTACGAAAAAGACACCGCGCAAATCTACGATGACATCCTGTCCGGCAAGTAACATCCAATCCTAGCAGTCGCGGCCGCCCAACGGTCGCGACTGGCTCTCCATTTCGCCGAGCCCTTCGCACGCGATGTGCAACGCTCAGCCTTCCACTCATGTCGCGGATTGCCTGTGGAAAATCATTCGCTCGTCCAACGCCTGATCGCACGGCCGGAATTCGGCCCTTTCGTGCTGCTCGTCGTCGAGATCGCCGTTTTCTGGAGTTTCAACCACGACTTCCTGTCGCCGCAGAACATCTCCAACACGCTGGCCTTCACGGTCGAGCTCGGCCTGATCGCGCTGGCGATGACGCTGTTGATGACATCGGGCGAGTTCGACCTCTCGGTCGGTTCCCTATTCGGCTTCTCGCCGGTCTTGATGTGGACCCTGTTCAACAGCGGCCTGACCTCGCTCGAGGTCGGCTTTGTCGCCGCGCTGCTGGTCGCCGCCTTCATCGGGCTGGTCAATGGCTGGTTCGTGACGCAGCTCAAGATCCCGTCCTTCCTGGTGACGCTCGGCATGCTGCTGGTGGTGCGCGGCACCGCTCTTTTCGTCACCGATGGTTTTCCGCAGCGCACCTGGACCGCGGAAGGCAGCTGGCTGGCGGAAGTGCTGGTCGGCGATTTCTTCATCGGCCCGTTCCGCATCTACATGTCGCTGTTCTGGTTCATCGCCGCGGCGATCGGGCTCGGCTATGTGCTGACGCAAAGCCGCACCGGCAACTGGATCCAGGCGGCCGGCGGCAACCCGAGTGCTGCAAGGGCGCGCGGCGTCAATGTCAGCGGCGTCAAGATCGGCCTGTTCGTGCTGTCGTCGGTCATGGCCTCGCTTGCCGGCGTCATCTCTTCGCTGCGCACTTCCGCCGCCAACCCCAACAGCGGTACCGGCTATGAGTTGGAAGTCATCGCCATGGTGGTGATCGGCGGTACCGCCCTGACCGGCGGGCGCGGCACGATCATCGGCACCGTGCTCGGCATCCTGATCCTACGCGTGATGCGCAACGGCATCGTGCTGATCGGCGTGCCCGGTCTTGCCTACAACATCTTCATCGGCGCCATCATCCTCGGCATGATGGCGCTGCATTCATGGCTGGAACGCCGGCACCAGGCGGGGACTTGAACCATGGCCGAGCCACTGATCCGCATGACGAGCATCCGCAAGTCCTATGGCCGCGTGCAGGCGCTGGAGGATGCCAATTTCCATGTCAATGAACGGGAGATCGTCGGCTTGCTCGGCGACAATGGCGCCGGCAAGTCGACGCTGATCAAGGTGCTCTCGGGTGCCGTTCCGCTGACCAGCGGCGATATCTTCATTCGCGGCAAGAAGGTGAGCCTGCGCAGCACCAGCGACGCCATCGCCCACGGCATCGAGACGATCTACCAGGACTCGGCGCTGGTGACGCAACTGTCGATCGCCCGCAATCTGTTCCTCGGGCGCGAGCCGATCAAGCCGCCGCGCTTCCTCAACCGGATGGACCAGGATGCGATGAACACGGTTGCTCGCGACTTGCTCAAGCAGGTCGGCATCTCGAAGAACATCCCGCCGACGACGCCGATCGGCTCGCTCTCCGGCGGCGAGCGCCAGGCGGTGGCGATCGCGCGCGCCATGCATTTCGACAGCGACCTGATCATTCTCGACGAGCCGACCAACAATCTCGGCGTCGCCGAAACACAGGGTGTGCTGAGCTTCGTGCGCAGCGCCCGCGATTCCGGCCATTCCTGCATTTTCATCGCCCACAACATCCACCATGTCTTCCAGGTGGTCGACCGCATCGTCGTCATGCGCCGCGGCAAGGTGGTTGCTGACGACATAGACCCCAAGAAGACCAGCGTGGCGGAGGTCGAACGGATCATCACCGGCATGTCGGACAAGGAGATCCGCGATGCCATCGCCGATGGCAAGCCATCGCACTGAGAATGGTGATGGGCGGCAATCACCCGTCACCTCAGATCGCATCGCTTGTCTGACGCGCCATCGCATGGCGAACAGGATTGCAGCATGAAAGCCACAGTTTCGGATACCGCACGCAACTGCGGGCTGTGGGTTACGGCATGAAAGCCACTGTCTCCGATATCGCTCGTAGCTGCGGGCTATCGACCGCAACGGTCGACCGGGTGCTCAACAACCGGCCGGGTGCGAGTGCGGCCAACCGCCAGCGCGTCATGGAGGCGGCCAAGCAGCTCGGCTATCTGCCGGTCGCCGATCAGGTAACGCTGCCCTCGCGGCCCGCCCACCTTGAATTCCTGCTGCCGATCGGCAGCAATGCCTTCATGCGCGATCTCGCCGGGCATATCGAGGACTACGCCGCGCGCCTGCCGCTTGTCGCCTCGTGCCGGATCCACAACCTCGCCGGTATCTC
>NZ_RZQI01000395.1:0-5289 GCF_003998335.1 Mesorhizobium sp. M7A.F.Ca.CA.002.05.1.1
GGCCTGAAGCAGCCCGTCCTCAGTTGAACCAGAGCGCAAACGTCAAAAACCCGCCGCCGCCGAACTGGCGCTGGATCTGGTCGAAATCGTCGCTGGTCACGAGTTCGCCGCTTTCGAGGTAGGGCGCGATGGCCGGGCCGGTGATCGACAGCACCAGATCGAAGTTTTTCGGGTCATCGAAGAAGCGCTTCATGTTGATTCCTAGGCCTGTGCCGGCGGTGACGCGGAAATGCGGCAGCAGCTTGCGGCCTTCCAGGAGATCCTCGGCCATGGTCAGGGCGGCGAGCCAGGCCTGAACCTGCTCCTCGCCGACTTCGAGGCCGGTGAGCGGGTTCTCGCCCTTCTGCTGCGGGCCAGGCAGCCATTCGCGGTCATTGTCGGTCTCGGCGCGGATCGCCTTCCAGTCCTCGCGCGACAGCCGGATCATTTCCAGCAAATGGCGGCGCGCTGCTTGACGGCGCTCCGGCTCGATCACCGGCCAGTTGATGAGATGCACCATCGAGATGAAATCGGCGATGCGCCATTCCGAGGAGAAGATGCTCGAGCCCATGTCGCCGGCCGGCGGCACCAGAATATCCTGCAACGGCAGCTTGGCGCGCGGGAACAGCATGTGGAACGAGCCGTCGAAGGTGCTCCTGAAATCATGCGCAAGCCAGAAATCGGCCTGCGCCATCAGGAACTCGGCATAGCCCTGCAGCCAGTATCCGTCGGCGCGGTCGAAACGGAAGGTGAGCGTGGGAACGGCATCGTCCGATGTAATGCCGCCGCGTGACAACCCGGCAATGATCGCCGCCATGCTCTCGTCCGGCGCGATGGTGCCGTCCTCGTTGAGGTCGATGCCCGCGCGGGTGAGATCGATGACCATGCCGATATCGGCATCGGGCGGCACCGACGCAAACGTGGCGGCGGATTTCTCCAGCCGGTCGCGGAACCCGACCAGGATGGCGCGGAACTGCTCGTAAGTCAGCGGCTCGGGATTGGGATTATCGGGCACCGGCAACCGCATCAGCGGCAGCATGAAGGATTGCGGGCTTTCGAAACCATGACGGTGCAGGCCGGTGGCCAGGATCTCCAGTGCGGTGAAGAACTCGCCCGCCCCGGCCGCATAGGCGGATGCCGGGTCTTTTGGCGCGGCGGCCTCAAGTACCGACAGGGCAGTGTCGCGCGCGGCCACGCTCTTCGCCTCGAACAGTCGGGTAGCCGCTTCGGGCATTGCCGCCGACGCGGAAGACAGCGGCAGGAGCAAAATGAAAGCGGATGTCAGCAGGCCTGCCAGTCGTGTCATCTTTTCCCCCCAATATTTGTCGCGCCGCGCAGATATACACCATTTGCAACGCTGCGCTTCAACCCGCCGCGAGGACGGTTTACACAGGGCAAACAATTGGGCATCGCGTGTCGAACTATCCGCTTTCCTACAAGCTGTCCTGGCTGCCGCGTTTCCTCAAGCCATCGCTGGCCGGCGACGCGCAAGACTTTTCGCCCATGGCGGAAACGCTGATCGATTCAGCGCCAAGGCAGACAATGCGGCTGGCGTTCGTCGGCGACATCTCGGCGGTGGCCAATCGCGGTGCGCCGGACTGCGATCCGGCGATCAAGGCACTGCTTGGCGGCGCCGATCTGGTGATCGGCAATTGCGAAAGCCCTGTGGTGGATAGACCAAGCGCGGCGCTGGGCACAAGGCTCGGCACGCATCATGCGATGAGCGAGTTGTTTCTGGCCGAGGCGCTGGCGGCGGTTGGTATTGCGCGAGAAAGGCTCGTGCTGTCGCTGGCCAACAACCATGTGCTCGATCAGGGCGTCGCCGGTTTCGACGAGACGGTCGCGGCGTTGCTGCGGCTCGGCATCCGCACGATCGGCCTGGCCGCCGACGGTCCGGTTGTGCCGGTGCAGGTTGGATCGCTCAATGTAGGCTTTGCCGCCTTCACGCTGTGGCGCAACGCCGATGAAAAACTGTTTGCGGGGCGCGTTTCGATGGACAGCGATTCGGCGGGCTGGCCGCGCGCTGGCTTGGATCTTCTCTGCGCCGTGCCGCATTGGGACTGGGAGTTCCGGCATTTTCCGCGTGCCGAGACGCGAGTTCTGGCCAGGCGGCTGGCCGGGCAGGGCGTCGGACTGATCGCCGGCCATCACGCCCATGTCGTGCAGCCGGTGGAAAGGATCCACAAGACGGTGGTCGCTTATGGGCTCGGCGATTTCCTCGGCACCGCCTTCGCCCGCCAGCCATGGCCCGGTCGCATCGGTTCTATCCTCATTGTCGAAGTCAGTGCCGATGCCGGTACGTGCGGCACGATCGCATCTTACCAAATGCATCCCTTCATGCGCCTGCGCGCCGGCGACCGTGAGCGGCTGGTGGTGGTGGAGGCATTGGAGGGCCGAGTGCGTGACAAGGTCGAGGGGCGACTGAAAGCGGTCTTTCCTTAGTGCTGCAAGCGACGAGACGTTGCCTATGGGTCCAGGCTGGCGCATGCATTGTCTTTTGCGGCGCTGGTCGACCCCCACTCCGTCTCGGCTTCGCCGATCCACCTCTCCCCCGATCGACGGGGTAGAGGAAAGGCGCCAAGCTTTTGCCGTCAGCGCTCGTCCAGCAACGCTCCTTTCCTTTCCCTCCGGAGGGGGAAAGGTGGCGCTGCGAAGCAGCGACGGATTGGGGGAACCACGTGGTAATCAGGCGTGGACATTTGTTGAAGAGGCACTGCAGTCGATACATCGAACAAAACCAGCTATCATGAATTTGTCGAGGCTTGCGGGGGTAGCGGTGGAAACAGCGGATTTCATGCCGAGCGAAACGGTCATCGCCGGCATCCGGAAAGACATAGAGGCCTATGAAGCGGCGAGGGCCTCGGCGGTCCGGCAAGTGCGCTGGCGGGTGCCGGTGTTCGTGGGGCTGGTGCTGGTGGCCGTGGTGCTGGTCGCGTGGCTGTTCAACAAGGTCGCCGACCCCAACGAGCAATGGGTCTCGACGCCACATGTATTTCTCTATGTGATCGGCTTCGCGGCTTCGATCCTGCTCTATTTCCAGGCCAGGAAACCGGCGATGCGGCTGCAGCAATCGTTCCGCGAGACGCTGCTGCCGATCATCTTCGGCTTCATCGCCGACATGCGCTACCAGCATGGCGTGACGCCGAATTCATTCGACCGATTGCCGCGCACGGCGGTTGGTCCGTTCAACCGGCAGGCGTTCGACGACATCGTCGCGGGCCGCTACGAAGGGTTTCCGTTCGAACTCTACGAGGCGCATCTGCGGGAAGGGTCGGGCAAGGGCTCGTCGACCGCCTTCCAGGGCGTCATCGTCGCCTTCGAGACCATCGCGCCGTTCCCCGGCATATTGGTGGCGACGCGGCGGACCAATGCCGTCATCAGCTTCTTTCGCGGCATGTTCGCCAGCAAGCTGCAGGAACTGTCCAGTGGCGACGTGGCGCTTGATGCCGCCTACGAGTTCCGCACCGACAATCTCGGAGCGGCACAGCCGCTGGTGAGCGGCCGGCTGGCGCAGGCGCTGAAATGGCTTGGCGAAACCTGGCCGGACGATCCGGCCCGTGTCGCGCTCAATGGCAGCGATGGGTTCCTGCTGCTGCCGCAGACGAAGAACTTCTTCGAACTGCCGGATATTTCGGTGCCGCTCGATTACAGCACGCATGTCGCGCCGATGATATCAGACATGGGCGCGATGCTGGCGACGGCGGCACTTGTGCGCAAGATCGGCGCGAAGGACGAGGCGGGCTGAGCCGTCAGCCGTCGAAGCCGTATTTGTCACGCCTATAGTCCGCCTCTGACCATGAAACAAAATTTGTGTCGATGGTCGGTGAGCAGGCTGTTTCGTGATGCTGCTCGAGGTCGATTGCAGCGACCGCGTGGCGATCCAAAGCCGCCGTCACAATCGGCTAAGCGACTCTTTTCGCGGATAGAAGTGGGCATTGGAGGAGTCGAAGCGGTCTGAAATGATGTCGGCAACAAGCAATATGTCGGAATTAAGCCTATGATATTGTTTGCGAAAATTCACCCAACGTGATTTGCGGAGGGAGCGCTTTCCGTTCCAGTTTCAAGCCGTCCGGTGCTGTCGTTTCCCAAGGCGGCGGTCCGGAAAGTGAAACAGCACGGAGTGCTTACCAATGAAGAAGACCCTCGCAACCACCGCCGCTCTGCTCGCCTTCCTCGGCACCGCCTATGCCGCGACCGTTCAGGGCACCATCCAGGCCGTCGACCCGACGACCAAGTCGATCACCCTCGACGACGGCAAGATCTACCAGCTGTCGCCGGAGGCGACGATCGGGAAACTGAAGGTCGGCGCCAAGGTGGCTGTGACTGTCGATGACAAGACCGGCATCGTGACGTCGATCAAGAAGGCCTCGTAAGGCGAGAACATCGTGCGTCGGCAGACCTGCTGACCGGATTTTACAAGCCCTGTTCCACTCATGGCCGGTCCCTCCGGGGATCGGCCATTTTCATCCGTCGGCTCTCGATGCCGGGCGACCTGGATAAGGTCTTCCGGCTGGACCCCAGGGCCGGCCGGCGGAATGCTGTCCGGCGGCATCGCTATGGTTTTTGCCAAAAAGCCGCGCTATCCCTTGGCCAACGGGGGATATCATGGCCGACGAACAAAAAGGGTTTCGCCTGTCGCGGCGGTTGCTGCTGGGTGCGGCTGTCGTCGGCGGCGCGGTGCTGTGGGGCGGCAACACGGTGGCGCGGCTGGCGCGCGCGCCTTCGGGGCCGAAGAACGCAGGACGGATAGCCGATATAGACGGCTTCGCGCTGCCTCTGAAGCCGCTGGACAATGCGCCGGCCTTCGACGCGTCGCTGCCCTGGTCGGCAAAAGGCGGCGACATCAACGATGCCAGCGGCCTGTCGATGACGCCGGTTTACGGCGTCGTCGAGATCAGCGAGGACGAGCACATCGGCAATGCGCTGGCCTTCGCGCGTGCCAATGGCCTGAAAGTCTCACTGGCCGCCATCCGCCATTCGATGGGCGGGCATACCTTCGACGACAACGCGCTGGTGCTCGACCTCAGAAAGTTCAACAAAGTCACCGTCGATGCGGCGGCCAAGACCATGACCTTGCAGCCGGGCGCGCGCTGGCACGACATCCAGAACCTTCTGCATCCGCGCTTAGCGGTGAAGGCGATGCAGTCGACCGACATCTTCTCGGTCGGCGGCTCACTGTCGGTCAATGCGCACGGCATGGACCACCAGGCAGGCTCGGTGGCGGGCTCGATCCGCTCGATGCGAGTGATGCTGGCTGACGGCTCGGTGACCACCTGCTCGCCGACCGAGAACACCGATCTGTTCCGGCAC
>NZ_RZQI01000396.1:0-5274 GCF_003998335.1 Mesorhizobium sp. M7A.F.Ca.CA.002.05.1.1
CGTCGGTGACGTCGCCGCCGACGACGAGGCCGAGCGGCGTGCCTATCTTGCCGGCGGAACGCAGGCCGGTGGCGACGCCATTGATCTCGGCCGGCCAGTCCTTGTCGCCAAGCGCATTCAGCACCGCCACGTTGCGCAGCAGCGCGGCGTCGGTCTTGCCTTCCTGCAGGCAGTTGGGACTCAAGCCGCTCGCCATCCGGCAGGCATGGACATCGGCGATGAACAGGAAGGTGGCGTCGATCGCCTGGACGCGTTGCCCGGTCTGGCCGAAGGCCGGCCGCGGCAAGGCGCCGGCCGCGGCAAATCCCGCAGCCTGTACCAGGAAGTTGCGTCGGGAAAACGATCCAGTCGAAAGGCGATTCATCATCTGCTGATTCAGCATGGACAGCAGCCGGTCGTCCAGCGCCTCTGCGCCATCATCGACATGACGCCATGGGTCTGGCATGTCTCGCTTGCGCGAGCGGAGGAGGACGAAAATGAAAGCCGCAGCTATCTGCATGATCCTGGCCGCGATGTTGTGCGCGAGCACCGCGCATGCCGCCGGTTGCGTCGATGCCAAGTCCGCCAGGAAGGGTTTCGTTCTGGCGAGACCCGGCATCCAGAGCGAATTTCGGCCCGTGGCCGGCGGGATGATGTCGGTTGCCAACACCAACGAATCGCAATCGCCCCAAACCCAATATCTGTTCGCCGGCCTGATCGAGGTGTTTCGCGACAGCGACACCGGCCGGCAGGCGATGATCCCGTTTTCCGATCTGCGAAAGCTGTTCCCGCTGAAGGCGGGGGCAAAGGCCACGATAGAGTTCGTCGAGTTGTCGCCGAACAAGCCGCCGAAGGGCACAAAGACGCTGAGCCTTGTCGTCAAGGGCAAGGAGACATTCCGTCTGGGCGACTGCAAATACAATGTCCTGGCGGTCAAGGAGACCTTCAAGAACGGCGACGGCGAGACGCTGGATTCATTCACCGCCCTTTATGCGCCCGATCTGCAAGCCGCGCTCGCGCGGCGCTACGATGAAGGCACCGGTTCGGAATCCGTCAACGGCTACGAGACGATCAAGCCGCTGGCCGAGTAGCTGAACCAGAGCCCGGCGTTCCCCACCTCGCCCGGCATCGGATGAAGAACGCAGCGCCGCAAAGTCAAGAGGTTCTCGGCCGTGGCAGTATCCTGTTGCGTCGCCTGGCTGCCAATCCGCCCTGCGATGGCGACGGCGCGCTGCGCTCCAGCCCCGCCAGGCAATCCCGCAGCACACCGGCATCCTGCGCCGTCTTGGCCATCGACATGGCCCCGGAATAGGCGGCGACCGTCAGCGCGGCGAAGCGTTCGGGGTCCGTGCCCTCGTCCTTGCCCGCCTGCTGGTCGGCACGCAGCTTGTCGGCAATCGCGCGCCGCCACCCGGCAAAGATACCGGCAAGGGCAAGGCGGAAATCGGGATCGGCAAGCGACAGTTCGTGCGCCAGATTGTTGAGCGGGCAGCCGCGCACGAAACCCTGCTGCTCCAGTTCCGCCGCCACGGCCTCGAACACGGCGCGCACGCCCTCGCGCGCCGATGCCGCCGCCAGCACCGGCGCGATCCATGTCTCTTCGACCGCTGCCGCCACACGCTCGTCGATCACAGCCAGCGCCAGCGCCTTCTTGGTCGGGAAGTGGTGATGCAGCGCGCCGCCGCTGACATCAGCCGCCGCCATCAGGTCGCCGATGCTGGAGGCGTGATAGCCGCGCGCCTGGAACGCATCCTCGGCGACATCGAGCACTTTCTTGCGCATGCCTTCAGGGTCGTTGGTGCGTTTTCCCGGGCGCGGTTTTGGCTGGACGGTCATCTCTGCTGACATTGCCGAACTTTAGCATGTTGACAAAACAGGACAACCGGTCTGTTTTACAAAACAGGACGATCACCCTGTTTTGGAGAATGTCGGATGAACCTGCCCCAGAACGTCGCGACGAAACCCTCAGCGCTCGCTTCGCCTGTCGTCGAGCTTCGGCAATACACGCTGAAGCCTGGCCGGCGCGACACGCTCATCGGCATCTTCGACGGCAGGCTGATCGAGGGCCAGGAGGACGCCGGCATGACCATCATCGGCCAGTTCCGGGACCTCGATCGGCCTGACATGTTCGTCTGGATGCGCGGCTTCGACGGCATGGATGCGCGGAAAAATGCTCTCGCCGCTTTTTATGGCGGGCCGGTCTGGGCGGCGCACAGCGATGCGGCCAACGCAACGATGATCGATTCCGACGATGTGCTGCTGCTGAAGCCGGCGTGGCCCGCCGCCGGCTTCGACCTCGCGGGCAAGCAGCGGCCAAGCCTGGCCGATGACGAAAAGCCCATTCAAAACAAACCGCTGACCGGCATCGTTGTCATCGAGATTCATCATTTGCAGCCCGGCACAGAGGCTGATTTCGCCACTCGCTTCGAGACTGAGACGGCGTGCCTGATGACGGCCGACGCACGCCTGCTCGCCGCTTTCGTTACCGAGCATGCCGAAAACAGTTTTCCGCGCCTGCCGGTACGGGCTGATGAAAACGTCTTCATCAGCGTCATGGGTTTTGCCAGCACCGAGGCGCATGCCCGCCACCAGGCCGCCCTCGCCGCTTCTCCGGCATGGCAGGATTTTTGGCAGGCCGCGCAGCTCGGCCTGACCAAACAAACGGAGACTTTGCGGCTGTTGCCCACATCGCAATCATTGGTCGGGCGTTAGACTTCAAATGCCTCGATGATCGCCTTTGCGACAAGGACCGGATCTTCCCAATGCGGGTTGTGGCCACAACTCTCAGCCCGAACGAAGACGGCTTCGGCAAGAGCGGATTGCAACGCCTGCTGGTGCGCCGCGCCGAACAGCGGGTCGCAGGCGCCGGCGATGATCAGCGTCCGGGCCTGCACGACTCGTGCCGAGTCGGTCAGGTCGGCGCGGCGGATTTCCTCGAGAATCGCGCGCCAGCGCGGGGTCGGCATCGCCGAGGCCTCTTGCGCCAAGCCGGCGAGAAAGGCTGCTGGCACGTCGGTACGACAGGCATGCCACCAGGCATAGAACGGATCGGTCGGCGATATCGGGTCGCGCAGGGCCTCGACGCTCACCACCAGCGGATGACCCGGCGCGAAATCGGGCTTCAACGTGCCGGCCAGGACCACCAGCCCGCCGATCAACTCCTTGTGCCCCGCAGCCAAAGCGACAGCCACCATGGCGCCCAGCGAATGGCCGACGACGACCGGTCGGTCGAGTTGTAAACTCTGGATCAGCCCGGCCATATCATCGGCAAGATCGGCGATGCCGCAGTTCTTGCCAGCCTGCGAGGCGCCGTGGCCGCGCAGATCCGGCATGATCAGACGACGGCCGGCCAGATATGGCGCCAGAAGCGAAAAACTGCGGCTGGTGTCGGTGAAGCCGTGCACCAACAGCAGTGCCGGCTCGGCGCCTGATACCTCGACATAGGCGATGTCGAGATCGCCGACAGTGACGAATTGCTTGCGGCCGGACCAGGCGCCCTGCTCCGGCAAAGCATCAAGCACCGCCGCTCTCACAGACCGAGCTTTTCCTTGACCGCGGCGAGGCCGGGTTGGCCGTCGAAGGTGGTGACGCCGGCGAGCCAGGCGTCGAGGCGGCTTTTGTTGGCCGTGATTGCCTTCAGCGCGCCGTCCTCCGGCTTCATGCCGTCATTGATCAGATAGCCCATGCCGACATTCTCGAAATCGATGTCGAAGGCGAGATTCCTGAGGAATTGCGCGACGTTCGGGCATTGCTCGAGATAGCCCTTGCGCACCTGCGTCGTCACCGTCGCGGCGCAGAAGTTCGGGCCGAAGAACTTGTCGCCGCCGGTCAGGTACTTGAAGTCGTACATCGTGTTCATCGGATGCGGCGCCCAGCCCTGGAAGACGATGAACTGCTTTTCCTTGATCTCGTAGCCGACCTCGGAAAGCATGCCGGCTTCGCTGGACTCGACCACTTGCCAGCCGTCCAGGCCAAAGGCGGGATCGGCGATGGCGTCCATCATCAACTGGTTTGAACCGGGCTCGATGCCGTACATTTTCTTGCCGAACTTGTCGGCGAATTTGTGCAGGTCGGAAATGTCCTTGACGCCGGCATCCCAGGCGTAGGTCGGAACGGCGAAGGTGTATTTGGCGCCCACGAGATTGACGCGCACATTTTCGACCGAGCCGTCCTTCTTGTAGGGCTCGTAATAGGTGACCATGGCCGGATCCCAGTAGCCCAGGAACAGGTCGAGGTCCCTGTTCTTCATGCCCTCGTAGATGACGTTGATGCCGAGCACCTGGCTTTGCGGCTGATAGCCGAGCGCCTCCAACAGGACGTTGGCGACCCCCGTGGTGAAGGCAAGGTCGTTCCAGCCGGGTTCGGCCATGCGGACCGTCCTGCACTCTTCGGCCTCGGCCGCCTGGGCCGCATGAGAGGCCAACATGAGGGCGGCCAAACAGACGCCGTTTGCAAGGATGCGCAACATTTCGGTTCTCCTCATTCGTGAAATTGACCAATCGGTTTTTTTATTGTCCCATGGGTCAATTCTTGATCTGAGCGGACGAAAATGTCAACGTGGATTCGAAATGCATGGACCAATCCCGTGAAACTCAAGCGTCTCAGTGAGATACGCCGCAAGGAGCTGCGGCAGGCGGCCTTCGTGGTTCTGGAGCGCGAGGGCATTGCCGGCGCGACCCTGGAAAAAGTGGCCGCTCAGGCAGGTGCCTCCAAAGGCATCGTGCTGCACTATTTCCGCAACAAGCAGGAACTGTTCGAGCACGCGATGCGCGAAGCCAATGCCGTCCTGTGCCAGGCGGTGATCGCGCGGCTTCGCCGGGCGCGTACGCCGATGGAGCGCATGGATGCGGTGATCGAGGGCAATTTCGAGGAGCATCTGTTCCAGCCGCCTCTGTGCCATGCCTGGCTGTCGCTCTGCGCCGAGGTGCCGCGCGACGAGAAGATGGCCCGTATCCAGCGGGTGATCCATGCGCGCATGCGCTCGAACCTGTTGTCGGGCCTGCACGGCCTCGCCTCGCCGGCGGATGCCGACGACATCGCGCTTGGCGTCACGGCGCTGATCGACGGGCTTTGGCTGCGGCTCGGCCTGCAACCGGGCAGCGTCTCGCGCGAACAGGCCGTCCGCCAGGTCAAGAATTATGTCGCGGGCCGGCTGGCCCTGCGGGAGCTTGCGACCACCGGCGCGTAACCGGCCTCGGCTGGCCTATCGAATGGTATTCCTGAGATGTCTGCCCGGCACGAACCCCACCCCTAACTTGCCGGGGCGAGCCACGGGTCTCGCCCGTCCTTCGGACC
>NZ_RZQI01000397.1:0-5248 GCF_003998335.1 Mesorhizobium sp. M7A.F.Ca.CA.002.05.1.1
GGTAGAGGCCAAGCCCGCCCCAGCCGGAGCCGATGTCGAGCACGGTCTGGCCGGCCTTCAGCCGGAGCTTGGCGGCGATGTGGCGTTTCTTGGCGGCCTGCGCTTCGTCGAGCGTCATGTCCGGCTGCTCGAAATAGGCGCAGGAATATTGCATGTCCTCGTCGAGGAAGAGCCGGTAGAGGTCGCCCGACAAATCGTAGTGTCGCTGCACGTTGCGCCGCGAGCGCGAGGCGGTGTTGATCTGCTGCAGCCGGCGGAAGGCGTGGCGCAAGCCTTCGATGGCCTTCGACCAGGTGGCGTCGATGCCGCCGCTGCCCATGTTCTGGAAGGCGATGCGCATCAAGCCCAGCACGCCGCCTTCGAGAATGTCGAGTTCGCCGTCCATGTAGGCTTCAGGCACCGCCAACATCGGATCGAAGGTGATGGCGCGCTCGGCATGCGCGGTCTTGATGTGCATGTGCACCGGTTCGCCGCTGCCGTCGCCGAAAACCACAGCCGAGCCCTTGGGACCAGTCACCTTGAGATTGCCGGTACGCACCAGGCGGTCGAGAACGCGCTTCAACAGAATATTCATGACCAAATGTCCCCTCTCGGCCAGACAGGCTGCCTTGGCGCGTGACCGCGAAAATCAGTGTCGATTTCCCCGAAGATCTTGCGCCGAACCAAAGTTGCACAGCGTGCTTTGCGCGGCCAAAGGACGCGCGACGCCATAGTCTGCAACAATATATAGGGGTTCGAAAAGTTCCATTTGGCACAAAAATGCCCGGGCGAGAGGCCCGGGCATTGGTCCAGCATGGCTGGATGACGGCAAAGTGATCGAAGCACGCTTCAATCGAGATCGGAGCGCAGCTTCAACCTCTTTGCTATGGATGATCAGGCGTTGTCTTCGCCGCCTTCAAACTCGGTGTTCGGATCGAAGAAGTTCTCCGGCCGGGCGTTGTCGTTGATGTCGTCGCCATAGATGGCTTCGGCGGTGGTCAGAGTCTCGCCCTTGGCCTGGCGCTCGGCTTCGTCGGCCGTGCGGGCGATGTTGAGCGTGACGGTGACCTCGACTTCCGGATGCAGCGCGATCGCCACATTGGTGACACCGATGGTCTTGATCGGCTGGTTGAGCAGGATCTGGTTGCGGTTGATCGAGAAACCTTCCGCCGTCAGCAGATCGGCGATGTCGCGGGTCGAAACGGAACCGTAAAGCTGTCCGGTTTCGCCGGCGGAGCGAACGGCGATGAAGCTCTTGCCGTCGAGCTTTTCGGCGACCTGGGCTGCTTCCGACTTGCGCTCGAGGTTACGGGCTTCGAGCTGGGCGCGCTGGCCTTCGAACTTCTTCTTGTTGGCTTCGTTGGCGCGCAGCGCCTTACCCTGCGGCAGCAGGAAGTTACGGGCGAAGCCGTCCTTGACCTTGACGGTATCGCCCATCTGGCCGAGACGGGAAACGCGTTCGAGAAGAATGACGTCCATGGTTTTGTTCCTTCGGTTGGGCGCCAATCGATCGATGAGATCGACGCCGAATGTCTTGGGAACAGGTCAGGAAGCTTGAGCGCCTTTGGCGCTGGTGTCGCTGTCCTGCCTGTTGCGGCAGTTAGAGGTTTTGACCTCAACCCGGGATTTGATGTTCGGCCCTGCGGCGCCCGTCGCCGTGGGAAAGAGCGGGCGGCGAACCGCCCGCATTTGAGATATTAGCGAACCACGTAGGGCAGCAGGCCGAGGAAGCGGGCGCGCTTGATCGCCTTGGCGAGTTCGCGCTGCTTCTTCTGGCTGACGGCGGTGATGCGCGACGGCACGATCTTGCCGCGCTCAGAAATGTAGCGCTGCAGCAGACGCACGTCCTTGTAGTCGATCTTGGGCGCGTTGGCGCCGGAGAACGGGCAGGTCTTGCGGCGGCGATGGAACGGGCGCCGGGTCGGGATCTGATTGATGTCGACCATTATTCTGCACCCCCTTCAAAGCCTTCGCGCGGACGGCGCGGACCACGATCGGCACCGGCGTCGCCGAACGAGCGCGGCGGACGATCGCCACGGTCGCCGCGATCACGATCGCCGAACGAACGCGGACCACGATCGCCACGGTCACGGTCGCCGAAGCCGCCGCGTTCCGAGCGCTCTTCGCGCTTCTGCATCATGGCCGACGGGCCTTCCTCATGCGCCTCGACCTTGATGGTCAGGAAACGCAGCACGTCCTCGGACAGGCCCATCTGGCGCTCCATCTCGTTGAGCGCGGCCGCCGGGCAATTCAGGTCCATCAGCGTGTAGTAAGCCTTCCGGTTCTTGTTGACCCGGTAGGTGAGGGACTTCAGTCCCCAGTTCTCGACCCGGCCGACGGACCCGCCATTAGCGGAGATGACACCCTTGTACTGTTCGACAAGCGCATCGACCTGCTGCTGCGAGAGGTCCTGCCGGGCAAGAAACACATGTTCGTAAAGAGCCATTATGTCCTATGCCTTTCTTCGTTTCTCTCCCGGTTCCCGGCGGCAAAAGCCTCTGCAACTTCTCTGACCCGCAAACCCTCGAAGGGGCAGGGGGAAGAAAGGAGCATGACGAGACGGTCGAGAGCGGAGACACGGGAGGCGGAAGCACTTCCGGCTTCACACGAAGGTTCTGAAAAACCTCCGGCCCTCCGTTCAGCCCCCAGCAAGGACCGGCAGATTGCGGGCGTCTATACAGCAATCCGGCCGCAAAGCAAGCGCAAGCGGCATTCCCGTGTGTCATAGCCGATGATCGGGGAGCAGCAACGGTCGGAGTTGTGGTTTCCGGCAACCACGTCTTAACCACACCAGCAGGTTGTGTGGAGTTGAAGCCTGGCCATCAACGGTCGATTCATCATCGAAGGCGCAAAAGCCCGGACAACCGCGCAAAAGCGGCAAGCATTTCCGGGGGTAAGGATGCTTTTCAACAAATTCTGGCGCTCGAAGAGCGGCAATTTCACGCTTGTGCTGGGACTGGGTTTGCCGGTCATCCTGACGGCAGTCGCTTTCGCAACCGATATCTCGACCCTTATGCGAGCCAAGAGCAATCTGCAGAACGCTCTTGATTCGGCAAATCTTGCTTCTTCGCACCTTGGCGATCTCGACATCACCCGCAATGACGCTTTCAACCGCTATTTCCAGGCCAACATCGTCGGTCATGGCGAACTCGGCAATGCGCAGGCGACGCTGACTGTCGATAAGGGCGTCAACTTCGTCAAGACAAAGGCGATTGCCTCGGCGGACGTCAATCTCAACTTCGCCTTCCTGTTCGGCGACAGCAAGCACATCGTGGTCGATGCCTCGGCGGTCGAATCGAACAACCAGCTCGAAGTCGTGCTGGTACTGGACAACACCGGCTCGATGGCCGGCGCGCGCATGACGGCACTGAGGACGGCGACAAAATCGTTGCTCGACACGCTCGAAGCGGCGAAATCGCCGACGCGCAAGATCCGCGCCTCGCTGGTTCCTTTCGTAACCGCCGTCAACGTCAATGGCGACGGCTTCGACCCGTCCTGGATCGACATGGACGGCAAGTCCTCAACCAACGGCGTCAATTTTCCCGTCATCGACGGCAAGCGGCCGAACCACATGGCGCTTTTCAAACAGCTCAAGAAGACCGGATGGACCGATGCCGGATGGAATGGCACCGGATGGAAGGGTTGTGTCGAGGCGCGGCCAGGCGCTTACAATATCTCCGACACGCCACCCGACACGGCCAAGCCCGACACGCTGTTCGTGCCGTACTTTGCGCCGGATGATCCCGAAGACGCCCAAAAGCCGTCTGGCTCCTATGGCAATTCGGATAAATACTACAACAACTCCTATCTCAACGATGTCAGCGACAAAACCAGGCTTGCCCAGTCGGGCATCAACATCCTGGGCATCGATCTCAGCAACCTGCTCGGCAATCTCATCGAACTTCTGTCGCCCGATGACAGGGCTGCCAGGGAAAAGATTGCCAAATATGTTGCGCCCGCCAAGGAACTCATAACCGAGATCGGCTCTCCCATCACTATCGGTCCGAACCGTGCGTGTCCGACCCCGGTGGTCCCCCTGACCGACGATTTCGACAAGCTGCGCAAGGCTGCCAGTCAGATGACCGAGTGGAACGGTTCGGGCACCAACGTCTCCGAGGGCCTGTCATGGGGTATGCGGGTGCTGTCGCCCGCCGCGCCCTACACCGATGGGGCGCCGTGGAAGACGCCCGGCATCAGCAAGATCGTGCTGTTGCTCACCGACGGCGAGAACGTCGTCTATGGCGCCAGCCAACAGCCGACGAAATCTGACTACACATCATATGGTTATCTGGCCGGCGGCCGTTTCGGATCAGATAACCAGACGACCGCTGCGCGCAATGTCGACGGCTGGACCAAAAACGTCTGCACGCAATTGAAGAACGAGGGCGTGCAAATCTACACCATGGTGCTGCAATCCGACACCGCAGCCAACCGCGCGCTTTACAGCGCCTGCGCTTCTGATCCGAGCGGCTATTATGCAGTCAACGATCCGACCAAATTGCCGGACGTTTTCCAGCAGATCGCCAACAAGTTCTCGAAGCTGCAATTGACGAACTGAACGCGCGATCCGACACAGACGAGCCTGAGGGATCGTTGGGCTCAACTCGTATGGGCGACAACCTTGTCCTTGTCGACCGTTTCGGGGAAGAAGTCAGGCGCTGCCTGACGCTTGCCGAACATCATATCGTACTGCAGCAGGCGGAAATCGCGGATCGCCGGATCGATCTCCTTCTGCCGCGCCCAATCGGGCGTGGCTTCGCCAGCCGGCGTCAGCAGAAGATTGCGGTCGACGACACGGTAGCGTTCGCTCATCTCGCCCAGGAAGCCGGTGTAGTAGGGATGGCTGATTCCGGCCGTTTTCAGGATATGATAGGGCAGGAAGGCTGGGCTGACGGCACCCATCTGCTCAGCCGGCCCGGTGCGGTTCGACCAGATGACCAGCGGCGTCTCGTGATGCTCGAGAGCAGCCTCGGGCGACGCTTCCTTGCGCGGCGCGACATTGTCCTTGAGGAAGCCGGTTTCGACATAGACCGGCCCCAGCGGCGGCAGATGGTCGCCGAAGAAGGCGATTACGGTGGGGCGGGAGCGTTTCTTGGCCCATTCGACGAGGCGTTCGAGGCCGCGATCGGCATCGGCTGAGCCCTCGGCGTAGCTGAGTAGCGATTCGCGCGCCCACTGGCTGATCGGCGCCTGCACCCTATGCGTGGGATTGTAATAGCGGTTCGGCTCGTAGGGACCGTGGTTTTGCAGGCTGACCGCAAAGAAGAAC